>JASFOJ010000156.1:0-11723 GCA_050116575.1 Gammaproteobacteria bacterium
CGTTTAAGCAATCCCGTTTCGCCGGTTTTGTAGTTGTCCAGCAGTGATACGACCTTTTTGTGTCCTTCATTCTTCGCCATTGAAAGCGCGGTATTACCCAGCTTATTGACCTGGGTGGTATTGGCGCCACGGGACAACAGCAGGTCGATAACCTTGAGATGACCCAATTCGGAGGCCACCAGCAAGGCGGAGTTGTCATACTCGTTGGTGTGATTGATGTCGGCGCCGGCATCCAGTAGTGCTTTTACGACGCGCTCATGACCGTTGGCCGCGGCAAGCATCAATGCCGTATTGCCTTCCTTGCTGGCAATATTCGGATCAGCCTTCTTTTTTAACAGCAGTTGGACGATATCAAGGTGACCGTTTTTAGCGGCTCGCATCAACGGTGTCTGGTGGGCCAGGTCCTTGATGTTGATGTTAGCGCCGCGATCCAGTAACAGCAAAACCATGGAGCGTACACCTACGTCGGCGGCGTACCACAATGATGAACGGCCTTTTTTATCGGTGGAATTGGGGGTAGCACGGGAACGTATCAATTTATCGGCAACGTCGGCGTACCCGAATTTCGCCGCTGTCGTCAACGCGGTCAGACTATTGTTGTCCTGGATATCCAGGTTGGCACCTTTTTCGATCAGCAAACTGACGACTCGTTCATGGCCCAAGCGTGCGGCCCAGATCAGCGCCGTTTTTCCGGATTTATCGCGGTTATTAAGGCTGGCACCCAGCGACAATAAGGTATTGGCTGCGTCTCGCTGTCCATTGCGGGCAGCCCACATTAAAGGGGTCATATCGTCGACGTCGCGGTGATTTATGTCGGCGCCTTCCTTATGCAGTAGGCGGATAATCGCCGACATCCCGTGCCAGGCGGCGTACGTCATCGCGGTGCGCTTGTCTTCGTCCTGGTCATTGATATCACTGGTGGATTTGTCCAGCAGTGATGTGACTGCGCGCAGATTGCCGCGCCACGAGGCATACATAAGTTCTGTCCAACCGTCATATAATTTGACGTTGTTGTCGAGAATGACGGACCGTGTGCCACCGAGGTGGTCCCGCAACGATCTGGCGGCCAGCGCATGGTTACTTGCCAGCCCAAACAGGCTCGTTATGACGGCCATAACCGTGGCAAAATGGAACAATATTCTGAGGCGGGTATATAACATGTTGTTTTTCATAGGTTAATGTTTCGCAATGAGAATGGTAATAAAATCGAGGATCAATGTGTGCCCGGGTTGCCGAGATAGTAAAAATTCATAATCCATCATTGTAGTACCGGCTTGTGAAAATTATACTTCATACGACTTTACCTACAACGGGCATCTCGCTTTTCCCTAATTATTAGAATCCGTGTTAAAGTTATCTAGAGAGACTATTTCATTTTCACGGCCCACTTTCAAGGTTACAGAGTCTGATAATGATAATGCCGGTGCGCATTTATAACTTACTGAAAATTATAGAAATCTCAGCAGTGATGTCGCTGGGGGCGGGGTACGTGGGCGCAGTTTTAGCGCAACAAACGTCGGCACAGGGGCCTGATGCGCCATTGCGGCTGGCCAAAGCAGACACCACCACGGATCAGCAAATGCCCACGGCAGTGGTGTGGTACCTGCAAATGGCCAAAAAAGGAGATGCCGACGCCCAGTATAACCTGGGATCGGTTTACGAAACGGGTTTTGGCGTGAAACGCGACCTCGACGAAGCCGTCCGCTGGTACAAGGAAGCGGCCGCTCATGATCATCAACTTGCCCAATTAAAACTGGGTATTCTTTACGTCCTCGGTGAAGGCACCCGCCAAAGTGTTATTAAGGGGACGAGCTGGATTCAATCGGCTGCTGACAACGGCAACAAATTCGCGAAAGAGCTTTATAACAAAGTGCTGGCACCGGATATCGTTCTGGAGATGAGCGCAGAGGAAGTGGTTAAAAAAATAAAGCCGTTTATTGATCTTGGAGAGAAAAAATCTATTGCCAAGCTAGACGCTATATTGAAAAAGGCGGAACAGAAGGCGAAGAAGAAGCAGCCGGAACTCACCAAACGCTTTACCGGCAAGTCAAAAAACACGTTGGGCAAGGAAGTGGATATTGAAAACCAGGTTCCCGGCTTCCTCGATAAAAAGAACCAGCAAGGCCCCAATCTGAGAAACAGCAACCTGGCATTGTTGCAACGTGAAGCCAACGCGGGTAATGCCGAAGCACAATTCGAGCTTGGCCGCCTGTATGATACCGGCCAAAAACTGGATCGCGATCGCCAGAAAGCGATTACCTGGTATACCAGCGCGGCTAATCAGGGGCATGCCGAATCCCAGTATCGGCTGGCGGTTGCCTACCTTTTCGGTATCGGCACCGAAAAAAATACCGCATTGGCGGAGAAATGGCTGAACGCCGCAGCAAAACAGAATCATCCTATTGCCAAAGAACTGTTACCCATATACAAGGCAAACCATTCCCAAAATACGACCATATCCATCGCCGTCGCCTGGTACCTTGAAAAGATCGCCGACGACGATCCGGAAGGGGAGTTCGAGCTGGGCCATATGTATGAAAAGGGCTGGGGAATTCGGTCCAACAGCTCGGCGGCGCGTAAATGGTATATAGACGCCAGATCGAAAGACAGTGGCGGTGCGGCGAGACGATTACGCCAGATTAAGGCTTCGCAGGCCGCCGACGACCCTGATCCACCAGCGGACAGTCGTCCGCAAATGCCTGAAAATTCCCGTTCGCAATCTGCACCAGTGGCTTCATCGCCACGAAAAGCGGCAGATACCCGGTTGGCTAGCCGCGATTCCAATGAGCGTTCATCGCCGGGAATTGGTAATAGCAGTAGCGTCGACAGCGAATCCGGGTTTGTTGAAAGAACATTGATGGAAAGTATTTCACGCCGATCGGTGTTGACGCCGGTTGTCCTCATTTTGTTCGGTTTGGTGATGGGGATTACGGTTTTTAAATGGATGCGGCGTGGTAATTACAAAAAATCCGTCTTTTAGCGCAAACGTCTTTTAGCGCAACACAGTATTGTAAGATCTTCGTCGACTTACACGGCGTGGTAGTGGTTTGTGTTGGATCCCTCAAGCTGTAGGTGGTACCCCTCTGTGAAGTGACATGCCGGGTACGACCATGAACGCGGTTGCGATTTTTGCGTTTATGAGGTAATATTTGGCTCCTCAATAACCCGTTATTCTAGGGTGTTCGTTGTATTTAGCGTTTATTATCAGGCGCTAAATACCGTATTGCATCTCCAAACATGATCAGTGAAGTTGCGCTGTTCGCCTGTCTTATGCGAGTCCGTTATGTCGACCTGCTCACATATCAGCAAAAAAATGTGAAGTTTTTAAGTATATATAGATTTATTACTTACGAATGACGTTAAGGAGCGATATACTCGCCAGTAGCGATTTTTTCCAAATAACCGTAAAAATCATACGGAAAGTTTCAATTTGAAAAGCCTGTTACCTGTTAAAAGGTTAGAGGTATAGGGGGCTAACCATGATGGATAAAGGACAGTGCCGCGCACTGATTGGGTATGTACTGGTATTTCTGTTCACTGCTGTTGTCGCCGGATGTGGCGGAGGCGGCAGTGATACCGGAAGTGGTGGCGGAGGTGGAAACACCAACACCCCAGTTGCGGCATCCGTGGATATTACCGCCATCCCCAACAATATCATTGACGCGCACGTAGGCGAACCAATTACCCTGGATGGTACCCAGTCGACGGTATCAACGCAGGATCCACTGAGTTTTGAATGGTCCATGGTTGCCAAGCCGGACGGCAGCGCCGCGCAACTGCAAAGTGCCACTTCGGCGCAACCCACTTTTACCCCCGATGCTGCTGGTACCTATAAGGCTTTAATGGTAGTTAGTGCCGGCGGATCCAGTACCCACGCCACGGCGACGGTCATCGTTACTAATACTGGCACCCCCCCTCATATACATAACGGCTTGAATTTCCATTGTGTGCAATGCCACACCAGCGATAAGAATTTTCCACCGGGTAAATCACCGGACCATATAGCCACCACCAACGCGTGTGAAACCTGCCATACAACGTTTGGTTTCACCGTAATACCCCGTGTTGATCATGACGAAGTTTTCGGCAATTGCAGCGAATGTCATAACGGCGTTATAGCAAAGGGCAAATCCGAATTCCACGTTCCCACCACACAGGAATGTGACAACTGCCATAACACCACCAGTTTTCTGGATCTACAGACAGACGGCACCTTTGACCATACCGGTATTACGACCGGTTGTGCACGCTGCCACGACGGCGTAATCGCCACTGGCAAACAGGGAGTGCCGAACCATCCCGATACCACCAGTGATTGCAGTAACTGTCACACCACGGATACCTTTGTCGGCGGTTTCCCGGATCACAGAGGTCCCGATGTAGTGGGCCATCAGTGCAGCGAGTGTCATAATCCCTCTGGCCCTGGCATCGGCAAACCGACAGATGGTAGTCACCCAGACACGACTGTCGACTGTGGGGTTTGCCACAATATTCGCAGTTTCGTCATCGACGTGTTCGACCACTCGGTCGTTGACTCAAACATCCAGACGTGCTCAAGCTGCCACGACGGCACCATCGCCACTGGCAAGCAGGGAGTGCCCAATCATCCCGACACCCAAAGCGATTGCGGCAACTGCCACCATACGGATGCCTTTACCCCGCAATTCGTTGATCATACCGGTCCCGACGTAGTGGGTAACCGGTGTGATTCCTGTCATGATGGGAGCACTGATGCTCGTTCTATTCAACCTGCCGATCATCATATGGACCTTCCAGCCGGCTCGGATTGCGGTGACTGCCATACACCGGGTACCTTCTCCAGCGGCACCTATGATCATGCCGGCGTGGTTGACAACTGCGCGTCGTGCCACGACGGAGTCATTGCCATGGGTAAAATATCCACGCATTTGCCCACGACTCAGGATTGTTCCGTGTGCCACAACACCACCGACTTTGCCGACGCGACGTTCGATCACACGGGAATCGTCGATGGCTGTTCGGACTGTCACAACGGAAATATTTCCATCGGTAAACCGTCCAATCATGTCCCGACGACCGATGATTGCAGCGTCTGTCATGAATCCACCAGTGATTTCAGCCAGACCACCCGGTTTACCAGTTCGGTGCATCCCACCATTACCAGTGACTGCGTCAGTTGCCATAGTCCTCGGGTACTTTTGGAAGCGACACCTGATGCTAACAGGCCTTTGGTGAAACCGGCCAACCATATTCCGGCACAGGACAACTGCGGTGATTGCCACAATTACAACGACGGGTTCGCATCACCCGCGAAGTTCCTGAGTAACGTGCATTTGAACATCACTCGCGGGTGCGAAGGGTGCCACAAGGACCGGTTCCTGGGTACCGGGTTCATTAAAGCGCAGGATCATTTGCCCACGGCGCAGGATTGTTACTATTGTCACGCTGCATCGGCCGGCGATTTTACGACGACGCCGAATTTTAACCACACGGACATCACCGGCAATTGTGAGTCCTGTCACGATGGCAGCTTCGCAGCCCTTGGAGCCCGGGGTAAAACCGCCAGTCCGCCGCATCCGGTGACCACCCAGGATTGCGGGGTGTGTCATAACACCACGGATTTCGCTGCGGCCTATGTGGATCACACCAGTCCGGACGTGTTGAGCCAACGTTGTGACAACTGCCATAACGGCACTAGGGCCACCGGCAAAACGCCTGACCATGTTCCCACCACCGAGGATTGTGGTTTGTGCCATACGGCCGGCGGCAGTTTCGCCAACGCGGTATTCGATCATACGGGTATCGTGGACAACTGTGCATCATGCCACGATGGTGTACAGGCCACGGGTTTATCGCCGAATCACGTCTCCATTCTAGATTCAAACGGTAACCCGAGGGATTGTTCCGTGTGCCACAACACCACAGCTTTTGCTGGTGCCACCTTTGATCACACCGGCATCGTGGATAATTGCGCGTCGTGTCATAACGGCACTACCGCTACGGGTAAAAACCCGACCCACGTACCCACGAACCAGGATTGCAGCGTGTGCCACCAGACCACGGGCTTCCTGCCGGCCATATTTGATCACACCGGTATCGTGGACAACTGTGCGTCCTGTCACGATGGCGTGTCGGCCACCGGTAAACCATCCGGTCATATCCAGACCACTCAGGATTGCGGCGTATGTCACACCACCGACACCTTTGTCGGAGCTGTCTTCGACCATACAGGTATCGTGGACAATTGTGCCTCCTGTCATGACGGCAATACGGCGACCGGCAAACCGCCGACTCACTTACCGACGACCCTTGATTGCCACAATTGTCATACCACGGCAACGTTCGTGGGCGGTACCTGGGACCACCAGGGTATTACTGGCAATTGCGTGTCCTGTCACGACGGAACGACAGCGACCGGTAAGGGACGGGATCACTTCGTTACCACCGAGGATTGCAACGCTTGCCACTCAACGACGGGCTGGACGCCAATTGTTAATTTCCAACATACTACGAACGATTATCCCGGTGATCACAACTCGCGGGTAACCTGTGCTTCGTGCCATACGAACAATAGTGCGACGATCTCCAGCTACGAGTCGTCGCGCTATACGGGAACCTGCGCGGCCTGCCATGAGCGGGACTACGCTCCTGGCGAGCATCGTGGCACGCTTGCGGACAATGCCAACTGCCAGGGTTCCCGTTGTCACGACGTCGGCGACCGAAGTTTTTAAGAGTGGCGGGTTGAATCGTTTGGCGACAATGCGCCGGTAGCAGAACCGCTGCTGGTAGACCGCCAACGAAGAAGGATCTTCAATACGGACATATCGGAACGTTGCCGGTATGTCCGTTTTTGTTTGCGCGGCAGGAAACTACCACAGAACAATACGGTGTGTGCCAAGCTTAATCCCCGGATTCCGCTGCGCTACATCCGGGCTACGCGCTTTTTTCTTTTTTGAATTGAGAGCGCGGTATTAGGCTCCTGCGCAAGAGTGTGGGAACCAGGGGTTTAAATACGTGGCCTGGATGGAGCTTGCGGAATCCAGGATTTGAACGGGCCGATGTTCACGGGTTCCGCGAGGTACTTCCGGGCTACGGCCCATCAATTGGTTGGTTCTGTATCGCGGGTCAATTTCGGGACAATACCCACTGAACTGGGCAGAGGCTATCAGGCGGTGCCGTACTTGGTTTCCACCTCGATACCGATGTCTTTTAAAATGGCGGTAGGCAATACGCCCCCGGCGCAAATTATGACGTTGTCATTGGGCAGGTCAAATTCCCGTCCCTGGTACAGAACGGCGACATCACGGTTACCGATGCGTTTGACATTGGATTGCATCAGTACCTGGACTCTGCCGGCTTTAGCAGCTTCGTCCACGGCGGCAATATTGCGCGGATTGGCGTTCTGAAACGCTGTACCGCGGTAAGACAGGGTAACCCGGGTGTCGGGTTCTTCGCTGATCGCCAGCGCCGCTTCCAGGGCGCTGTTGCCGCCGCCAACGATCAATACCGAATGATTACGGTATTGGGTCGGGTCATCCAGGCGGTACACCACCTTGCTGGATTCTTCGCCGGGAACGCCCAGTTTCCTGGGCGTTCCTCGTCTGCCAATGGACAGTAAAATAGTTTTGGTGTGATAGGTTGCTTTTTGTGTACTGACCACAAAACCGTCGTCCATGCGGTCGATTTTTTCCATGCGTTCCCGGCTGTTGATCCGAATCCCTGACTTTTGCTCAGCGTCACGCCAGAAATTCATCAGAATCTCTTTGGTGGTCTCGCCCAGTTTTACCTGACCGATCAGGGGCAGTTTTAATGGCGAGGTCATCACAATTTTGCCGCGGGGATAATGAGCGACAGAACCGCCCAACGATTCCTGCTCGACTGTCACATAATTTAGATTGTGCTCATGGGCGTACAACGTGGCGGAGAAGCCGGCAGGACCGGCACCGATAATAACAACGTCATAAGGTGCCCTGCTGTCGGTGGTACTCACGGACCGGGCAATGCTTTCCATGGCCTGGCGTCCCTGTTCCACGGCATTGCGAATCAAGCCCATTCCGCCAAGTTCGCCGGCAACGAATACCCCCGGTACGTTGGTTTCAAAATTCGGCTGCAAATTGGGAATATCCACACCCCGTTTTTCGGATCCCAGCACCAGGGTAATGGCATCCGTGGGACAGGCATTTTTGCAGGCTCCATGTCCGATGCAGTGCGATGGGTTGACGAGTTGCGCTTTTTCATTAATCACACCCAATACATTGCCTTCCGGGCACGCATCGACACAAGTGGCGCACCCAAGACAGATATTGCGGTCGATAATGGGGTGTAGCGATGTGGGTTCAAAATAGCCAGCGCTGCAGGATTCCTCCAGAACTTGCTGACTTTTGCGTTCCTTTTTGCGCTTGAGATTACGGTAAATAAGCCACGAAAGCACGATCGGAATCGCGTAAATGAGGATCTTGGGGAGGTCCTCCAACCCGGTGACCGATAACAGATAAAGCAGGTCGGCAATAAACTGAGAATTATTTTCCATACAACGTTACGGCGATTCTGTGAGAAGACGGTGTGTCGTTCCTGCTAATGTCGTGCACTCAATATTGTGAAGGCGCTAAAAGACTTTTTTACTAACAATGTTCCAGTAATGTCAACAAGTTGCGGGCGTTTGTTGGCAGGGGGACAATCGTCTGGACACCGGTGTTCACACGCCCATTGGATACAATACAACAGTAGAGGTATTGTAAGCTAAACTAACCCGATTCTCTTAATAATACATTAAGCTGAATGTCGCTGATTGAATGCTTATATCGCGTCGGGCGGGTATTCAGGGATTCTTTACAGATCCCCCATATCTTCATTTTTGCATTGTAATTCTGATTTCAGGTTTGCTGCCTGCCTACTTACGCAACACGTTAGCCCGGCCCCAAGTTTTACCAGCGCCTTGCCCCGACGTGTTCCTCTCTAACAAGTTTGCCATACCAGGGAACTGGACAAAACAAAAAATATAATAACGGGGTTTCGGTAAGCGATCAAAGCTGATTTTAACATTTTTTCACATTGTTCAGACCGGGCGGGGTTGGCCTGTGGATAATTTTAGCTGAAATAACAATCAATTAAGGCAATATGCAGGGGATACCTAAACAGATTAATTCCTATATTCATATTAAGAAAAACGTCTTATTCAAATCGGATGTGGATTTTGGGCTCGCGGTACCTACTGAGCATTGGAATACGGGGCATTTTGACATTGACAATGTAACATCCGGCGTAGTTTACTTAAGCGGCACCTGTAAATTTTCTTACAAATTTAAGCAATTGCCCCGATTTTGCCGAACGGGGAGGTGGTGGCCGTGATGGCGATTCACCGACAATCGTAAGGGTAAATGTTTATGAATTTGTACGTAGTTTACGCGCCGATGTTAGAATTGTAAGTGGCGTTGACTACATCTTATTACCTGAAATTCCAGGTATCTTAAACCCTGTTTGTGGTTTTAGCGAAAAACAGTCGCAACCCAGAGGAGCACATGCCCTATGGCGGCACAGCAAAATTCTGTAGCATCGATACTCAAACAACCATACGTGGTCGCCCTGATTATTATTGCCATCGCAATCGGCATTATATGGATCAGTCAGAAACCGGAATCGGCAGTTTCCGGCATGGCAACAACGGCTGCAAAAAATAGTGCTAGGCAGGCAGCCGGTCCCGATCAGGCAGCGACCAATAGTGGCTCAGGTGCTATGCCGATGAAGCCGCAGGCACCGGGTGGCGATACACCTCAGATCGTAGCCAAGATGAATCAACAAAAAAAATCGGGCTCCGTGTCAGCACCCGGGCTGGACCGTCTGGTGAAGGGTTTGGAAGACAAAGTGGCGGCTGACCCCGGTAATATTGATAACCGTTTGTTATTGGCACAAACCTACAATGAATTGGGGATGCAGGATAAGGCGTTGACGGAATTGCGCGCTTTGAAAAAGCAAAACCCTGATCATGGGCGTATTAACCTGATTTTGGGGTCATTATTAAGTCGCAGCAGCGACCCCGAGAAAGTAAAAGAATCACTTCCCCTGTTGGATAAGGCATCTAGTGATAAGACTGTCCAGCAGTATTTGGTGGAGCTCTATAAAGGGGAAGCGTTAATCCGCATGCAGGATCATGAAGGTGCATTAAAACACTGGAAGAAGGCGCTGGAAAATATGCCGCCGACAGACAACCGGCGTGCCAAGCTTGAACGACGGATTGCAGAACTTTCAGCCAAGGAGGGAAAGGCGGCAAATGATTCGGGCGTTAACAGGAGTGGTTAACGAAATCAGGTAGTTAGCCGGATGTCGGCTGATAATAGTTGTTAGAATTCTTGCGGTATTTTGGTACGATATACACGAAATTAAAAATATAATTCACATTGCCACAGGAACGCTATGGGGCGGCATAGCCATGGAATCGGTTATATCCGGGCAGTGAGTCATTTTTGAAAAATCAAATTTTTGAAAGAAATTAAAAGTGTTAATTTTGAGGCGGTAGAGTTTTTGGGGCGCAAATGACGAGTAAAAATGATGTAAGTGGTCAGGCGGTAAAAGTCAGGAAGAATTTAGCGCCGGATGCCAAGTTAAAGGCAGCGGTGAAGACCCGTGCTCATGATGCTGCACCGGAAGCCGAGCGGTTAAAAGCTGCGACCCAGGCTAATATTGATGCCATCAAGGCTGTTAATGCCAGATCGCGCAAGCCTCAATCGCCGGAAAAGCGTAACGTGGCCAAACCACTAAAGGCCCGAATGGCGCGTCAGAATAGTGATCCTCCGCAAGGTCAGCGAAACAGCGAATTGCGAAACCTGCGGGCCGTCGCCGGGGCTACAAAAGCGTCGTTAAAACAGGATGCCGTTCCCCGTAAAACCCAGGCTCAATTGGCGAG
The DNA here is from genome assembly GCA_050116575.1 of Gammaproteobacteria bacterium. Classification (GTDB taxonomy): domain Bacteria; phylum Pseudomonadota; class Gammaproteobacteria; order SZUA-152; family SZUA-152; genus JAKEGK01. The sequence goes on from JASFOJ010000156.1 coordinate 10,880, forward strand.
GGAAAAGCTGGCGGCAGCCGCCGCCAAAAAAGCGAGAACCATGTCAGCAGCTGCGGCGCAATCCGGTGCTGCCGCTCAGAGCAGGACGGCTGCATCGGCCAAGTCTGCTGCAAAGGGCGCTCGGCCCGGTCATCCCGGCGCTGCCAAGGTTGCCGGCCGCACTCATTCTGTTAAAGGTGGCGCCGGCGGCGCGCAGCAACAACAACCGGCGACTGCGGCTAGAACCGGCAACCAGCTTATTCAGCTGCATCCGCCCAGGAAGGCAAAAACGGATGGGCGCGGTTCGTCGGGCATCGAATCCCGTAAGCCACCCATTATTAACGCCACGGCATTACTGGCAGCCAAATATCCAAATTATTTTGCCGACACTAATGATATGCGCACCAAGGCGGAATCGCGGGCGGTATTCGTTATAACGTCCCTCATTCTTTCGCTGATTGGATTTAGCTGGATGAATTGGGATGCCATTAATTTTCAGGCGGAAGGCGAGTTTACCTATAATTCCGGCCTGATCGGTGGTATCACCATGTTATGTATTCTGCTTTACGCCTTGCGTAAGCGCGTAAAATTGTTGCGACGGGCCGGTCCTATGGAAGCCTGGTACTATTTTCATTTATTCGGCGGTGTTCTGGGGCCACTCGTTATCGTCTTTCACACGGGCTTTACCATCAAATCGATCAATAGCGGCGTAGCATTGTTCACAATGATTACGATCGTGCTCAGTGGGTTGTTCGGCCGCTATATATACACCAGAATCGGTTACAGCCTGCACCGCAAGCTATTGGCGATCAAGGAATCGGAAAAACAATTAATGGATGTATTGCATAGTTATGATTCACCGGCT
>JASFOJ010000157.1:0-11635 GCA_050116575.1 Gammaproteobacteria bacterium
ACCCAAGCCTATATCAATATGTGTAATAGGTAAGGTGATGTTACTTCACGAAGTGAAAGGAAAGTAATGCACAATTAATTGGAATAATTTTGGTCTTCAACGGTTTTTAAATTTAATGAAATGCGTTGAATTACCAACAGTTATTTTTCGCTTATAAATTTCATAGTCACTTTAAAACACAGCAGCGCACGCGCAATCACACCTATTTGCGAACGAAGTGTCCCTGATTACTGTTTGAAGGTATAAAAAGAAGGTAAGAAAAGTTTGATAAGCTATTGAAAAATATGGAGAAGAGGCAGGGATTGCGAAGCACATCCATGTGCTTCGCCCTTCGGGCCGCCGCTTTGCGACGTCCAAAATTGTTCCATACAATTTTGTCGAACCCTGGGGTACTTCTCTTTACCTCGTCCTCCTAATAACAAAAAGGCCACCCGATGGGTGACCTTTATTTGTTATATGGCGGAGAGGCAGGGATTCGAACCCTGGGAACCGCGAGGTTCAACGGTTTTCAAGACCGCCGCTTTCGACCACTCAGCCACCTCTCCAGATAATCTATGTTTTGTTGTTCTGTATTTTCTTTGGTTATTACTCCACCGTCTGTCTCAAGCGTCGGTTCCCGCCGCTTTGCCAAAACGGCCTTTCACCGGCCTGCCAGCCTTTTTCCTTGCAAAACATAGGGTTACTATATTTTATCACGTTTTGCCGATAATCAGACCCCGCGGTAATGGGCCCAACCACTCAAAAATGATCATTTATTGCCCATGGATATTGAATTCGCGGCAATTGCCGCTATATAAGCAGTAACGGCGTGGAATAATACTGAACTTGTGAGCAGAGTTCCAGCTTGATATAGATTCGGTAATCACGATATGCTTGAACCAACAAAGTGTTACGCAGTCTGAATAATCAAAATCAGAAACTTTTCGGAGGCAATGTACGATGAATCAGAATCATTCTGTAGTAGCCCGTAGAGGCGCTACCACAGCACTGGAGACCAACAAGGTCCTCAAAAATACGTATATGCTCCTGTCCTTGACGCTGTTGTTCAGCGCGTTAATGGCAGGTGTATCGATGGCAGTCAACGCGCCACCGATGACCAACCTGATCAGCTTTGGTATCTCCATTGTCTTGTTATGGTTCGTGTTGCCACGGGTGGCGAATTCAGCCGCGGGCATTGGCGTGGTATTCGCTATTACCGGCCTGCTGGGATTTGGACTTGGGCCACTACTCAACCTGTACACTTCCCTGCCGAACGGCGGGCAGATTGTTTCCACCGCGCTGGGTGGTACCGGGGTGATCTTCCTGGGGCTCTCAGCCTATGTGTTAATGACCAAGAAAGATTTCAGCTTTCTGGGCGGTTTCCTGTTCGTGGGCTTCCTGGTAATCCTGATGGCTGCGCTGGCCAATATTTTCATGGCCATCCCGGCGTTGTCGCTTGCCATCTCTGCCGGAATTATTTTCATCATGAGCGGCTTCATTCTGTATGATACCAGCCGCATCATCCACGGCGGTGAGACCAACTACATCATGGCAACTGTTGGATTATATCTGAGTATTTACAATATTTTCATTAGTCTGCTGAACATCCTGACAGCATTGTCTGGTGACGATTAACAGGTCGCTCAACAAGATATAAACTGCGAAAACCCCGGTTTACCCGGGGTTTTGCTTGTTAAGGGTATTGATTCCGGTAGACGATTAACAGGAGTAAGGCATGGAGTGGGCAAAGTGGATTAGCGCGGGAATACTGTTAATGATGTTGATTTTTCTATTTCCCCGCGCGAAATATATGTTGCAAAACAGCCCCAAGGGCAGTTCGTCGGAGTGGATGAATTTTATGTTCCTGATCGGTGCCGTAACGCTGTTTATCGTGTTACTGGTAATGATGGTGCGGTAGGAAGGCAAACAAACGTTATTCGGGCGGATTTTGGTTCTGTTGTTGCCGCTGACGTAAACCCAGTACGTCCGTGACCACGCTGGTAATTTTTTCAACAATATTGGGCGCTTCGACATCCATTATCTGCTCCACCACCCATTTTTCATCCGTCGCCTGCATGATGTCCGCGACGTTTCTGGCCAGATACCGGGTAAAATCATACCCCGGCTCGCCGTCGGCAAAGCCACATTCGGCGTAATTAGCCAAACGATCGTTCATCAAATCGATAAAGGGTTTTCCATAATCCCCGGGCCCCAGCAGGTCCGTCTGGTTTTCGATAACGGATTGGGTCAGATATTGGGCGGTGGCATTAATAAATGCCTTGCGTTCTTCTTCCTCCACCAGGCCGTAAATCATTCGGTCGGCAATATGTAACTGGTAGATAATGAACTCACTCATAAACCCAATGGCCTGCTCGTCTTCACGGAAACGGAAGCCTTCTTTTTCCATGTGGGTAAAGGCCTCTTTGGCGAGTTTCCAGATGTTAATAGCGATAACACTGGACAAGTCTTCCAGCTTCTTGGGCCGGCTGGAACCGCGCCGGTTACGCTCGGAGCGCTTGGATCGGTGCCATTTGGTTTTTAATCGAACTGCCATATCGAAATGTGCTCCAATATTGAGTTATACAGCCGATGTTACCTGAGCCGGGTCGCGGCTAGTATGGTCACTGGTATAACGCAACGTAATGGATATTTTTTCAATACCCATAAAATATTTATGATTGAGTTTGATGCTGGCCAGTATAAACTAATTGATATAGCGGTCCTATACTCCTAAAGATATGATTGATATTAAAAAACTCGTCGATACAGTCCAAACCAATTGCCACATATCCGATGCCAATTATGCGGGCAATTACAGCCTGTGCATTTTCCTGCTGAAAATGCGCGAATTTTATCGGTGGGAAAACAAAATCCCATTGTCGGAAAATCTCACTAAATCCGATGTGGGCGAATGGCTGTCGCGACGCGAAAGCGAATGGGAGGAATACGAAACCCGTGAATTCCAGCCACTCGCTATTAAAGACGAGCAATACGATCCTTTTGAAGCCACCCCGGTCAATGAATGGCTGAACCCACTGGGCTATGTCTACAGCAGCGGCCGAGGCGTATTTGGCAAACCGCATTTTTTTGTGGGTGAACTGGAAGACCATCAGCGTGTGGACGGAATGCAGATATATATTGCCAACCGGGAACTGGCACGAGATCTCGTGGCTCCTCCGGCCATGGTGATTGATGACACTATTTTTATTCGTAAGGAATCGCTGCGGCGCTTTATCTGGGAAAAAATCGAGGAATGGCACTGGAAAAGCGACCATGAAACGCCCATGGCCAGGGCGCTGGCGCACTACAAGACAGCTAGTGCCGATATGGAACAGGTGCTGGATGCCATGTGTGATAACGAGTCGCGCACTGTCATCCTCCACGAACTCGGTGAGGTGAAAGCCACGCAATTACTGGGCCCCGAATGGCTGGAAATATTGAACCAACTGCCTCATTCAGGTCTGGAATTAAAACTGCGGGCCATCAAGGACCACCTGGCGGATAACATTTCCACGTTGCCGGCACTGGTGGAAAGCGAAAACCTGCCCGCGTTGCATTTTTACTTCGCCAACCTCACCGGCATGCGCAAGGAAATTTTCCCCGAAGCGGTCAAAGCTTATAATGACTGGGTTAACAGCAGGAATCCGAAAGTCCTGGAAACCCTGTACACGCACGGCAAGGATAAATGGCTTAATATCGCCAACGAAATCAAGCAAACATATCTTAAGGACCAGGAAGTGGTAACCGAACACCTGGAACCGATTGTGAATTTTTAACGGCGCGCGCACAGCGCACGATACCGGTCTGTAATATATTCAACGCAAAAGCGCATAGATCCTGATACAACTTCAACGAACTGAATTAAGAGACTAAAAGTATTTGTTTGAATATTGCAATTAACAATATCTTTTAATCTCTGCGACTTTGCGACTTTGCGTTTAAATAAAAGCGTTCGTTTTTTACAAAGATTTTACAAGCAATCAAAAATATATTGGAGTCAGTCAATGAGTGATACCGAATTTGATTTAAGCAGCGGTATTAATGCCTTTGAAGCCAAGGATTTCACCCGCGCCATGCGCCTGTTGTCGCCGCTGGCAGATGAAGGTAATCCGGAAGCGCAATACCGCATGGGCATGATGTACCAGAACGGTCTGGGCATGGTGCGAAACGATGAGTACGCGGTGAACTTCATGCGTGCCGCGGCGGATCAGGGCCACGCCTACGCTCAGCACGGCATGGGCATTATGTACTTATATGGTGAGTGCGTTGAAAAAGATGAAACCACGGCCATCGAGTGGTTTAAAAAAGCCGCGGAACAAGGGTTGGTGGGCTCCCAGCTGACGTTGGGTATGATTTACGAAAACGGCCAGGGTGTCGAGAAAAACGAAGTGGAAGCCAAACGCTGGTATAAGCTGGCGGATCAAAACAGTCAGGGATGAGTCATCGATGGGATAAAATAATTGCAGAAAAGCGCGAATGCTTTTCTGCAATTTTCAAAGGAATTCGAGTTGCGAATAAAATCACTTAGAATTGAAAAAGACTGGAAACTGATGCGGGCGACAAAGATACAAAAGTAGCCACCATGTTGTTACAGTACAGTTCTATTTAGCAAAAAACGCAGTTATTTTTCAATCCAGTTTTTGTAATTATCGGTGTTTTTTTCCGTACCATCGTTGTAACCAGCTTCGTAGGCTTCGGTTACACGCTGTTCCTCACGCATCGGATTTTGCAGGTAGCCACTGGCCCAACCAACAATATATTCCCGTGAAACTTTTGCTTTTTCCATTTTATCAATGGACTCATAATACTCTGTGTTCATGGCCAATCCACTCCCATCGATTTGGTTTTAGAAACTTATTGGTATTCTAGTAAAAAAAGCAGTAACAGAAAATTAGACTATGCTTATATTACAGAATCGGCGCCATATTGCAACGGGCCGGTTAACCTTGGTCCATAAAGGCTATTAATTATATATCAGCATGCGATTATCGCCAGCTCAAATTATGTTACCTTACGTGGCAGCAAGACAATTGTAAATCAAAGACTTAGTAAATCCTCATGAATAAACCGATTAATACACAAGTACCGCCATATCAGTTGACGGAAGTCAAACCGTTGAGCTTTATTTACGAGATACGCAACGCGCTCACCCCTGACATTTGCCGCGAAATCATCAACCGGTTTGAAGCCAACCCGGAGCAACAGTATCAGGGCCGGATCGGCCAGGGCGCGGAACAGGAAACCTCCATTAAGCAATCCACAGACCTGGTGGTCAGCGGCCAGGAGAACTGGAAAGATATGGATCAGATGTTTTTCCGCTCCACGGCGCTGGCGGTGCGGGCTATCCGCGAGCATTTTCCCTTTTTCAATGGACCGTTCAAGGACGTTGGTTATAACGTCCAGCGCACGGAACCGGGTCAGTACTACCACTGGCACATCGACGGTGGCAGCCACCAGTTCGCCGACCGACAACTGGTGGTAGTTTGGTACCTGAACGATGTCGAAGGCCCCGGTGGCGAAACAGAGTTTTCCTACCAGGATGTCAAGGTTAAACCCGAGGAAGGTAAAATGATTCTGTTTCCACCTTTCTGGACCCACGAGCACCGGGGTGTCACTCTGGAAAAAGGCATCAAATACATTGCCACAACCTGGGTTGTATTTGCGTAACCGGAATATCAGGACTCACTATGCTTATTCAGATTCCCGCTGTATTTGATCAGGACAAACTGGAAAATGTTCGCGCGCTGCTGGCAAAAACCACCTTTGTGGACGGCAAAAAATCTGCCGGTGCCGCCGCGCAACGGGTCAAACACAACCAGGAGCTGCAGGCCAGCCGCCAGCAAACTGAATACCTGGATCATCTTATTATGAGCACGCTGGCCAACAGCACCGCGTTCCGCGATGCCGTGCTGCCCCACCAGGTGGCGCAACCGGTGATCGCCCGCTATACCCAGGGGATGGGCTATGGCGATCATATTGACGATCCGGTGATGGGTGGTGCGGGGGCGCATTTTCGCACCGACGTGGCCGTCACCGTGTTTCTCAACGAACCGGACGACTATGACGGCGGTGAGCTGGTCATTAATACGACCTTTGGCGAACAAACGGTAAAGCTGGCCGCCGGCAGTGTGGTCACCTATCCAGCCTCCAGTATCCACCGTGTGAACGAAGTCACTCGCGGCGAGCGGCTGGTTGCCGTCACCTGGATCCAGAGTATGGTGCGCGATGCCGGCAAGCGGGAACTGCTGTACGAATTAAGCCTGGCCCGCAATGCGCTTATGACAAAAGAGCCGGACGCGGCGACGACCAAACAGGTGGATCACAGTTATGTGAATCTAGTGCGCATGTGGAGTGAGGTATAAGACTTATTAATCGCCTGCAGGGCAGGCTCCTACACATAAACTACCCACCGTGGTGAATACCTTTGTAGGAGCCAGCCTTGCTGGCGATAATGTGCAGTAGATTGTTATCTACTCTTTTCGGCCGCCTATTACTATCCAGGTATCTAACAGATGATCCTGATGTTCTTACACGCCTTCGGCTGAAAAATCAGTAACCACCCTTACGACGGCTTTCCGGCAATCCGGCAATACGACCGCCCTGCTTACTGGGATCCTTGGGAAACAACTCGTACACGTCTTTTTGACCGAGCTTTTGGTCCCATTTGGCGGACATCGCCTTGACGATGTTCCGGGTATTGGGCTGATTACCGCCATTGTTGTAGTATTCGTCGCGAAGGTATTTAATCAGATCCCAGTGCTTGTCCGTGAGCTCGATACCTTCGTGTTCCGCCATTGCCTTGCCCACGTCTTCATTCCAGTCTTCGAGGTTGACCAGATAACCGTTGGCATCGGTTTCAATTGTTTTACCACCAGCTTCAATCGCCATTGCTACTCTCCTATTTTTAATATTTAAATAATGGAATTAAAGTAATTGAAAAATTAGCCCTGAGTCTCACCGATCTCATTGATATCTTTGTGGGGCAGAAATATACCACATCCCATCCACTGATAGTCGCCCAGACCCTGTTGTTGCAGCTTGATTGATTCATCAAACGTCAGGTCTGCAATCATCAGGCTGCGCGCCACCAGCGGACCGTGCGGCGACTCCAGCGTACTTTCGATGCCACATAGCATTTTTTTCGGCTGGATATCCATGTCATCCAGCGCGGCTTTAACATCCGCCAAAAAATCCATTTCTTCCTGGTCTTGCCGGCCGACGACGTAGCGCGCAAACAGGGTTGTGATTTCACTGAGCATCTTTTGTGACATATCCTTAACCGTCAACTCATGGCCTTCGATGTCCAGCGTTTTTCCCGACAGTGATTGGGCATCATCGATACGGTGTTTGGGAATACGTAACGCCAGCTTGGTGCGTCGGGAAGGATACAATAACTGGTCTCCGGTATCGGGGCGGTACCAGCCATTGCCGGAAGCGGCAACGTGGATCGTATGAACTGCTGCATTGGGTTCGTCGTCGATCCAGGACAGCTCCTTGCACACGGCCTGGGACAGGGAATAAGCGTGATCCACCGGCAACGTGCGGCAGGCAATACCGAACACGACATCAATGACGTCGTCAGGTACGGTATTACGTTGTTTACGTTTGGCTTCTTCCCAATACATCTTTGCTAATGCCTTTAAATTAATCTGCCGGTCTGATCCCGGATTACTTTGTCGCCTGCAGGGCAGGCTCCAACACCGTAGCCACCTACGGGAGACTATACTCGTTCCCATGCTCTGCGTGGGAACGCATCGGACACGTTATTGGTCCGGCAGTTTCGCCCAAATGGCTTCCCGGTCAACCCACCAGTCCTCCTGCACCAGTACATCAATGACGTTGCGCAGCCGGGGTAGAAATTTTGCCTGGTCGTTCAATTCCAGTTTCTCGAACCAGTAATCAAATTGTTCCTGCGATTGCACATCGCTGTGGCGGCGGGCGACGGCGGCAATCAGGTTGTTCACGTAAAATGACAAGTCGTCGTGCAGTTTTCCCTCGGTACGCATATCAACAACATACTTGGCGGTTACCGCCGCCACCGCGGCGCCATCCGAGTCATCCGGTGTTTCATCCACGATATGGTTTAACATTAATACTGTCAGCTCCGGGTCAATGGGAAAGGTAACACTTAACCACACCCCCTGCCCCAGGGCAGCCAGGGATTCCGGTTGCTCCGCCAGGAACATGGCGTTGCAGGCCTGCACGGCATCGTCCCAAAGCTCATTGGCAATAGCGCTGTCAAAGGCCTCCCGCGCGATGGCAAATGCTTCCTCGCCGCGGTGTAAATCAACTAATGTGCCGGCAATCTTATTCTGCAGTTCAATGCGCTGCAGCGGATGGGCGTTTTCCGACAGGCCCTTCAGCTCCTCCATAGCGGCGACAAGCTGTTGTTTGATTTTCTCCAATGAAATTTCCGCATCTTCAGCGCTGTCAGCATCCATTATTCCGGAATTGTCATTAATATATTTCATTTAGCCCTTCACTTTTTTGACGTTTATCGCTGTTTGTGTTCGCTAGAAGTCATCTTCGGTTTTATAAATCCTGGGTCCCATCACCGAATATACGCCGGAAAAAGCACCTTCCACTTTGTCTTCCCAATCCGCCGGTGTATCCGGATAGTTGGGCTTGATATCGATCTTTAAATGAATGGCTTCATCCTTGCGTTGTTCAATCACCGCCAGCAAATCATCAAAGGATTCGAGCTGCGCGTTTTGAATCATGAGTTCACTTAAATAAAGCATACTGGATTCCCGTTGTTAGTAATCATTGACACTGGTACCTGCAATCCGGTCGTAATAACGCGCGCGGTACATCAGACGCTGATTCTGCGCCTCGTCGCCGTCTTGGAATGTCGTGCGGCCATGCAGGACGTTGTTTGACAGGATACCTTCACCGGCCTGTAACCGGTATTCGAAAATGTACGGCAATTCCGTCGCCAATAACGCTTCCAGCCACGCAACCGCCCGTTTGACCGTCGGTTCGTCTTTCCAGGCTATGGACTTGGTGCGCGCCGTATATCGCATGTGCAAATCGCCGCTCTCCGAGTCCACCGAGAACACGGGGCCGGTTTGTGCGGGCCGGATTTCCATGCCCTGTTCCACGTTGGCAGGTATAGTCATGGCATCGGGCTGCATCAGAGCTTCAATAAATTCGGGATTTTCATCACGCATCATGATGTAAACCATTTCATAATCCAGCAACATATTGGCGCCACCGGCGTTTGCGGGTCGTTCGCAATGTAAAACCATGGCACGGATTTTACGGTCCGGATGATTATAGTAACCGTCGGTATGCCAACGAATGCCTTTGTCACTATAGGGAATATACTCAAACTGGCGCTTTTGTTCCGATACCTGCAGCGCGGAGATGCCGTCATCGTCGGCGTACAAATTCTTGTCCAGGCGATGCAATTCGAACTTTGCGCAAACCTCACCCAGGCCGTTTTTAGATGCCAGGGGTTGGCGGCTTTTGTAAATCGCCATGTTGGTTTTCTTACACAGCGCCAGCAATGCCTGATATTCACCGTCGGTTAAATGATTAATATCTCCCACTTCGACGACCAGGTCATCGATACACGACGGATAATGAGCCAACTTGGCTTGCCGCCAGCCCCGGTAACTTGCGTCGTTATCGAGCGCAAACGGCGTCACGCCGTCGCTGGTCGAAGATACGGGCGTTTGCACGCGGTCAGAAATTCCTGCATTCATGGCTCTTTGCGAACTTTTAGATGATATATGTTGATTAATTACTTCGATATCTTTGATATCTTTCCGGCGAACCGGCACCCCGGCGACAATGCGAGATATTTTACTATATTAGCAATATTTAATATACTCGTTGCCCCAAGCGAAAATAGCGGTCACTGTCTAACCTATCCTGTAGGTGTATTCGTCAACATAGCATCATTTCCGCCCGGCTACAGCGCCAGGAGCCCGTTACCGCGACAAAACTTAAAGGATCCGGTAAGAAGGTGGCCCCGTTCTTTAAAATGAGGACGCCGGTGCGCAAATACAATGGGCTACTGTATTGCGCCAAATCGGTGGCTATAATTACCGATTCTGATTTCTTTATGTTGCTTGCTGATTGTCAATTACTCAATATCTGGCCATTTAGTAAACTTTCAACTGAATTTTAAAGGGTTGATGGTTTTCGTCTACATCCTGTCAGGGATTTAGGGTTATACCTCTAATGGGATAGCTGCTTTTATGGCGCTCTAACCCTTATGATCAGGTTACATAAGCTACTGCGTTTCTTAAAATTCTTCATTATACTTAAGCGCAAATTTTAGTTCCGAGCTCCGGTTTTGATGTGACCATCAAGGATGTTATACGGATTGCAGTTTTAGCTTAGGGTCACATTGGAAACTGACAGGTTGCTTTTGTAGTCAAAGTTGTAGTGAAAGACAGTCACATCTATTGATTGCAAGTAACTGTCAGTCAGTAATGGTTTACAGCGGCAGAAAATGCTTGCTCACAGAATTCGAGTTCAAACGAGGAGAATGGGTAATGGCACAGCAAACACCGAAGAATCCTGAAAAACATTGTACGTACGTTCCAACGGAAAAAAAATCCACCAAACCTTTTCATGATACACCGATGCTGGACGAACTCGAAAAGGGGCCATGGCCCAGTTTCGTGCATGGCCTGAAGCGTCTGGCACATGACAACGACATGATGGTTGACCTCATGGGTCAGCTGGAACATTCCTACAAAACCCGCTTGGGTTACTGGAAAGGTGGTACGGTCAGTGTATTTGGTTACGGTGGCGGTATTATTCCACGTTTTACCGAGCTGATGGGCGAAGACGGCAAGGCCATGTTTCCGGCCTCCAAAGAATTCCATACCCTGCGTGTACAGCCACCCGCAGGTAACCACTACACCACGGACATGCTGCGTCAGTTGTCCAATTCCTGGAACAAATACGGTTCCGGCCTGATCGCCTTCCACGGCCAAACCGGTAACATTATGTTTATCGGTACCACCACTGAAAATACCCAGCACTTCTTTGATGAGATCAACGAATACGGTTGGGACCTGGGAGGTGCAGGACCTTGTGTACGTACTGCCATGTCCTGCGTTGGATCGGCGCGCTGTGAACAATCCTGCGCCAACGAGCAGAAAATCCATCGCTTACTGGTCAATAACTTCATCGATGACATGCACCGTCCCGCTCTTCCCTACAAATTTAAGTTCAAGGTTTCCGGTTGCCCCAACGACTGCATGAACTCCATTCAACGTTCTGACATGTCAGTCATCGGCACCTGGCGCGACGACATGAAAGTGGACCAGGGCGAAGTGAAAAAATTCGTGCAGGCAAAAGGACGTCAATACGTGGTGGACAGCGTGATCAGCAAATGCCCCACTAACGCCCTGTCCCTTAATGACGACGATACGTTAAACGTCGACAACCGTAACTGCGTGCGCTGCATGCATTGCCTGAACGTCATGAACAAGGCCCTGTCTCCGGGAGACGACAAAGGCGTTTCTGTACTGATCGGTGGTAAGCGCACCCTGAAAATCGGTGACACCATGGGTACGGTGATTGTCCCCTTCATGAAGCTCGAAACCGAAGAAGATTACGAGAAGTTACAAGAGCTGGCCGAAGAGACCATCGATTTCTGGGCCGAAAACGCGCTGGAACACGAGCGTTGCGGTGA
>JASFOJ010000158.1:0-11622 GCA_050116575.1 Gammaproteobacteria bacterium
CCGACTCCGCAACGGGCACCACCATTGCCACCATTACGCGGTTTTTATCCATTACTAATATTTCCAATCTCGAATTTGGTACCGTTTCCGCCGGCTCCGCGGCCGGTAGTGTCATCGTGGATAGCCGGGGCAAACGCTCATCAACCGGCGGCGTGGTCATCAACCCCAATGAGACCTTCACCCCGGCGCGGTTCGTGATTCAGGGCAAACCTAATGGTTCTTTTACCGTGTCTCTGCCGACACAGGTGGAATTGACAGACACCACCGGCAATACCATCGCCGTGAACAATATCCGATCCAACATGCAAAACGGCCGCCTCGACAACGCAGGCGAGTTGGAACTCACCGTGGGTGGCCAAATCAACCTGGACGCCAACCAGTCCAGCGGCGACTACAGCGGGATCCTGGTGGTTGAACTGAATTACAGTTAGGCGCGTCGCGCCAGCGATGCTTTCACTGACTGCCAGGAAACCCAAACGCTGAATACATAACTTCCAATGTTCTGTCCATTTGTGCACAGAAAACAGCGATATAGCCGCGCAGCTTATAGCCCCGGGCTAAGCACCTATTTTGTGAAAAAAATATCGGTTTAAAGGATAAGCGGTCGATATGTGCCGACGAACGGCGGAGACGATCCAACTTTAGTATCAAGTTGTTCATTTTGTGGACGATATCACAATTTAAATGCTGGTGGGTCGGACGTTTCAAACAGCTTAACTAAATGGTCGGGTCGAGCTGGTTTTTCACTAAGCAGTATTGAATAAATTATGCACACTGAGGTAAACCACTATGTTGTTAAATCGCAAGTTATTGGCAGGACTCACCGCAGCAGTTGTTGCGATGGGTGGATTTTCGTCACAGGCAATGGCCGGCAGTACCACGGGTAACGCCAGCGCGGTCATTGTCACTCCCATCACTATTTCCCAAACAACCCAAATGAACTTCGGCAGTATCGGCCCCGCAGCCGCCGCCTCAACGGTGGTGCTGGACACCGCCAACTCGGTAACATCAGCAACTGCAGACGTGGTACCGGGTACTGGTGCGGCTTCCGGTGTTTTCTCCGTAGCCGGTGAGGCCGGATTCACCTACGCAGTTACCCTGCCGGCTTCCACGTCACTGAGCGACGGCGGCGGCAACACCATGACTGTTGATACCTGGACCACGTCAGCCGCCTCGGGCGCGACACCCACATTAAGTGGTGGCGGCACCGATACGGTCAACGTGGGTGCCACGCTGCACGTAGGCGCCAACCAGGCGGCGGGTAACTATTCCGGTACCTACACAATTTCCGTGAATTACAACTAATTCCTTGTAATCCGGCATTAAAAATGAATAACCATGGGGGGCGTTCGCCCCCCATCGTTTTTATAACGGTTGTATTTTAACCACTTTGATGGACTACCCGGGAATAAAAGCCGTCGGCCGCCAACGCGGCTTACGGCAATGCTTAAACCAGTGACACAGGACAGAAGGTATGCCAAACGAGGGAATCGCGTTACAGGGAAAACCAATAATGGCCACAGCGAACCGGCGCGGGTTAAAACATCCACGGCCGCAATTCCTCACCCGTGCCCCAAGGGCACTTTTATTTCTGATTCTGGTACCCGGTCTGCTGGGGCTGGCCCAGAACGCTTTGGCCGCCAGCCAACTTATGGTCACGCCAACCCGCGTCGTTTTCGACGGCAAATCCCGCAGCGCCCAGGTTACCGTCATCAACTCGGGGGATACGACCGGCACCTATCGAATTTCCCTGGTTAACAAACGAATGACTCTTGACGGTCAGTTCGAGGAAGCCAAGTCGCCGCAGGTCGGCGAGTTATTCGCCGACAAAATGATTCGCTTTGCCCCGCGCCAGGTGGTGCTGGAACCCGGCAAGTCACAGGTCGTCCGTCTGAGCCTGCGCAAGCGCGCCAACATGAAGCCCGGCGAATACCGATCACACATGTTATTCAATGCCATTCCGGAAAACGCCGGCGCCGACATTAAGTCCATTGCGAAAAACGACAATATATCCATTAACCTCACAGCCATCGTTAGTATCGCTATACCGGTTATTGTGCGTCATGGGGAAACACAGGCATCGGTGTCCTTTGCATCCATTCAATACAAGCCCGCAGACAAGCCTGATGCACCGCCGCAACTGATGATGGAAATGTCGCGCAGCGGTAACCGCTCCGTATACGGTGACCTGTTGTCGGAATTCGTGGCCGACAATGGTTCCAGTACCGTGGTTGCACGCGTCAACGGCGTTGCGGTTTACACACCCAACCCGTCGCGCCGCATCAGTTTGCCGCTGAAACCGCCGCCGGGCGTCAAATTAAGCAAAGGAGTCATCAAGGTGTATTACCGCAGCCCGGCTTCCCAGGGCAGTAAAGTACTGGCGCAAACCCAGGTCAGGATTCCCTGAGCCAGATAATGCACCGCGCTTGCCTTAACTGTTCACGTGGCCCGGGTCCACAGCAGTAATGACTGGTTTAAATGGTGGTGATCAAGCGCATATTTTTGATTCTGGGCTTAGCGCCGTGTCTTTATTCAGCGTCCAGTCACGCTGGCCTCGACATTAGCACCAATCCTGATCCAGCGTCGATCAGTCAGCCGTCGATCACGACGTCGCCGAGCGCCATACCCGGAGCCGTTCAAACACCACCGGCATCGAGCGCCGCCGATAAGCCATCCACTGTTGCGATGGCCATTGGCGCCGAGGCCATAACCGCGCCGCAAAAACGCCGTCCCGAACTGGCGCAACTGCCGGACAACGATAACAACCTGCGGCTATTGGAAATACGGATCGGTAAATACCAGCTGGAGGAACTACTCCCGGCGTATCAATACGACGATATTATTTTTATACCGTTGGGCTATTTCAGCGAACTCATTGATTTGGCGATTCAGACCGATCCGTCCTCGGGTATCGCGCAGGGTTTCATATTCCAGGAAGACCGGCGCTTTTATCTCGACACCCGGCGCGGCGAAGTCACCATCAATGGCAAACTGCAGCAATTTAACCGCCAGCGGGCCGCCTTGCGGGAGTTCGACGACATCTATGTAGATAGTTACCTCATCGGCAAATGGCTGCCCCTGAAACTGGACATTGACCTGTTTGCATCACGGGTCAAAGTTATCCCTGACCAACCACTACCTTTTCAACAGCGCAAGCAACGCGAAGAACGCATCGCCATGGTCCGCTCCCGGCTGGCCCGCCGGCAACACGACTACCCGTTACAGGTGGATCCCAGCGGCCGCTGGAGTTATCCCCTCATTGATCAGACAGTGCGCGCCGGCGTATTCCGCGATGCCAACGGTGAATTCAGCGGCCAGTTAAACTATACCACTTATGCAACCGCCGACCTGATGCACCATGAGTCGTCCTGGTATATCACCGGCTCCGATAACGACGTTGTGGAAGATGCCCGCGTTACCTTTGCCAAAAAAGATCCCACCGCCAATCTGCTCGGTTACGCCCGTGCCACGCAATACGCCTTTGGCCATATCAGCGAACCGCAAATTGAGTTGGTAACACGCCCCTTTACCCTGCAACCGGGGGTATTTGTCAGCAACTATCCCCTCACCCGGCAACTCCAGTATGACAGCCACAACTTTCGCGGTGATCTACCGCCAGGCTGGGAAGTCGAGCTATATCGCAACAACACCTTGCTGGACTACCAGGCCAAAGCCGTTGAAGGACAATACCGCTTTGACGAAGTGCCGCTGTTGTTCGGCGCCAATTATTTCCGGCTGGTCTTCTACGGTCCCCAGGGACAAGTCCGGGAAGAGACCCGCACCTTTAACCTCAACGAGGCATTAACGCCGCGCGGCAAACACTATTACCGCGCCACGCTCAGCAAGGACGAGGACTTTGGCGCGCGAACCGTGCTCGAATACGATGCCGGCATTACCAATAATTTATCCATTGCCGCCAGCCTGGCCAGCATTCCTGTTGATGACACGCTGCTGATTTCCCGGCCGGCAGCAATCCATCACTACCTGGAAGCGGGCATTCGCGGGTTTTCCCGGCTGGTGTTTTTCCGGGCCGACGTCATCAACGATACACAAAGTGGGTCGGCCGTGGACTGGGACGTTCAAACCCGCATCCGGGATGTGATTTTAAAGGCGGGCGAAACCTATTTTAACGGCGATTTTATCAGCGAAGAATTTCCCGAATCCACGAACCCCATCGAACGACGCAGTCGAATCAAACTGGATACCGCCATACCCACGTCCTGGTTCCCGCGCATTCCGATATCGTTTGCCGTTGAGCGGGACCATTTAAAGGGTGGCACGACGATCGACCGCGTTACCAACTCCTTATCCGGACAACAGCACGGATTTGCAGTCAGCAACACGTTAACCATGAATCGGCACAGCGACTTTGGCTCCACCGTCACTGGTATACTGCAGGCCAGCCGTCGGGCCTTTGGCTATAACTTTCGCGGCACCCTCAACTATCAAACCGCCCCCAACAGTGAGCTGGTATCGGCAACGGTTACTACAGATGGATTCAGGTTGTGGAACTATCATATCGCCGCCGGTTTGACACGGGACCTGCGCAACGACAGCGATGAAGTCTTTTTTAACATGAATCGTTCACACGGCGCCTATGCACTGGGACTCAATACCCGCTACGCCACCGGCGGCGTTATGACCGTTGAGCTAAATTTTTCCATGGGACTGGGAAGAGAACCCCGCACCGGTTCATGGCTGGCGAACGCCCGGCCGGTGGCCACGAGCGGGACAATGTCGACACTGACGTTCCTGGATAACAACAATAACGGGAAAAAAGACGCCGGTGAGCCGGGCATTGAAAACGTTAAACTGAGAATCAACGGCGGCACGCTCCCGCAGCTCACGGATCAAGACGGCATAGTCTATATAAACGGTCTGGAACCTTATCGTGACCTGGATGTGGAACTGGTCCTGCAAACACTTGAAGATCCGTTATGGCAGCCCAGCATGAAAGGCAAACGGGTACGGCTCAGACCGGGGCACGTGACCCAGGTTAACTTCCCGGTCGTCATGACCGGAGAAATTGACGGCACCGCATTTATAAAAATTGGTGAGCAACAACGGGAAGTGCGGGGCGTTATCGTTGAACTGGTCGATAACGACGGCACAGTGGTACAAACGGCCGAAACAGCCTATGATGGATTTTATCTCATGAGCGGCGTACCTGTGGGCCGGTATCAACTGCGTATCTCCGGGCAGCAAACGCAGTCCCTTAACCTGGCGCCGGTGCCACCAATTAAGGTTAGCGTGAGCAACGACAATCCTGTCATCTACGGCCAGGATTTTGTTCTGGAAAAACAAAACAGTCAATAAAGGCAGTTGGTAATGGGCGACGTCATCAAATTCAAAAAACCCTCGCTGAAGGAAAAGCACAAGGGCAACACGCTGTGTAAAAACGGTTTTCATAAATGGGAAATAGAACAGGCCAAGCAATTCGACGTTAAGAGCGGGAAACTGATAACAGTTTATAGATGCAGCCGGTGCGGCGCCAATAAAACTAAAACGCACTGAAAATTTCAATGGCGACGATTAATTTCTTTTATAGATTAATCAAGTGCCTGTAATCAGAACAAATTTAACGGCTCCCGCATTCCCATACCCTTTGTAGCGTTTCTTTCCAAATTGACGAATTGTTTGTAAGCTGAACACTGAGTTAACTGCTTGTGACTGCCACACATTGCCTCTCTTTACTTCGCTCAATATCCATGTTGGGCGCAAGCAGTTAACTCAATCATTTTATCAGTGGCCAGCTTTTTGTTGGCCATAGACCCCGTATCCGGCAAAGATCGCCGTCTGACGAACCATACTCATTCACTTTGTTCTACGAAAAGGAGATCCTTATGAGCAAAGCACGCAGTGCAGCATCCGGCTGGAAAGATTCCATTGAGTTGATTATTGGCTTGTGGTTACTGGTGTCGCCGTTGGTGTTAGGATTTTTTTCCAACCCCAGCGCCAGCATAATTACCATAGCGGTAGCCACTGTCGTATTTTTTGTTTCGCAATTGGGTATCGCCAATCAGCAACCGTGGGAAGAATGGGTTAACCTGATCGCCGCGGTCATCCTGGTAATATCACCATGGCTGTTTGGCTATGCCTCTGTTGTCGTGGCCACCTGGAATGCAATCCTGGCCGGCGGCGTTTTGATATTGTTAACCGTTTTACAAATGGCGGAAGAATACGGGGCGGTTAAACAAAAACGTTTCCACTAACCGATTTAACAAAACCACCACAAACAAAGCCGAAGCCATGCTTCGGCTTTATGTTTTAAGGCTGCGAAATTCACTGTGGGCGTGCGCCACAACAACTCAGCCCAGTTGCTTACCGTCCAGCGTTTTGCGCACACACTCCAGTAACTCCTGGCTGCGGTAAGGCTTGTTAACCAACCGGCCGGCGATGCAAACACCAGCCTTGGCTTTCAGGGCATCGGCGGAATAACCGGATGTAAATTCGAAACCGAATGTCCGATCCGGCTTGGGGTGCACCAGGAACTCACCCTGATCATTCATGAGGTAGGTCACCACCCCGTCTCGTATTGCGGCAGCCAACCAGTCGAGAGCGGGCCCCACATCCAGATTAATCACGATCACACCGAATCGCCGGCCATCGGGCGTCAGCACCGGCGTTGCCGCCCGCAGCGTACGCACTACGGGCCGCCGCACCTCGCCGTATTCGCGATTAAGGCCAATGGCGGATAGATATACTTCATTGGCGTTGAGCGCCAGGGCATTGCGGAAATAGTACCGGTTTCCCTTTTGCTGCAGACGCTCGGGCGTTAATACGGTGACCTGGTCATTTTGACGATTTACGCGAACCAGCTCCCGTCCGTTGTCGGCGACACCGATATATCGGATTTGAAAATAACCGGGATGGGTTTCCATGAAGGACTTGAAAACAGCCTGCAAGCGTTGTTTCCAATGTTCGAGACTGCTCACACCCCGGGAATCATAACCCTGGCTCGACACGGCGCGCCTGATACCCTGCACTGGCGGCGTGCGTGATAAAAACAACACATCTCGCCGGATGGTGCCAATGTAGCGCTGTAATTCAGATGCCTTAAAATTCGCCTGTTTGATTAACCGACCCTGCAATTCGTGCAGAACCTGATTGCGCTCATGGTGATTAATAAAATAGACCAACCACACGGCGACGACGGCAGTCAGGAATACCGCACCCGTGATTATCCGGGCACCCACCGTCCACTTATTCAGTCTGTTCTTTCATCGAGAGATCACATGTACCTTTGATGTCGCCCAAGTTACTGCCCGTCACAGTTTGGCCGGGACAGAACATTAAATCCTGATGACCCCGGCAGATCAGTATCTTAGTTAGCTACGACATTCCGATTCACCATCGTCTGGAATGAAACCAGGCGATCTGAGGAACCATACAATATAGTAAGCAAAGTGAATTCCGATATATGCAATCTTGTTAACATCATCGTTATTATGCACAACGCACCGGTAATCGTTGTCGGAATTAGCTAAGCATGAAAATTGATAAATTAACCGCCCTGCACGCTGTCTTTTTATTACACTGCAGCTAATTTCAATGGCCAAGTACTTATGCCGAACACTTAGCCCACTATCTTTCTTTATTATCGTTTCAAAACCCCAACAACTTGAATGTGGCAACAATAAAAAAGGAGGAAACTCCTTTCCTCCTTTTTTGATATCAGTTCAGTATAGACGCAAATCAGGACGTCGGCGTAAAACTGAAATCGAAGGCTCCGTTCCAGTCGCTGCCATTGGGATATACTGAATCCAAATAGACCGGATTTTGAATCGCCGTGCTGCGCCAGTCATTGGGGTCCATGCCCTGGTTAGATTCCTGGCCGGCAAAACCGTCTTCAAAAATAGCGTTTAACAGTTCGGTGCAATCGTCTCCCATATTGGCGCACTCACTGCCGGTAAAGTAGGTAGAGGGCAGACCCAGCTCGGTCACAATTTGGTCCAGCGAGGGATCAAACACCGGGAACAGGGTGCCACCGGTCAGCGGTGTGGTGCGACTGCCACGGTATTCGGCGTAGGGAATGGTTTTATGTATCCAGTCCCAGGGCTCAGCCGCCGTTTGGTCCGCGTCAAAAAAATAGGTGTCCAGTTTGTCAAACAGGTAGTGCCCCAGATAATTACCGGTGTCGGCATTCAATTCCAGCGGCAAGGCCACGCTCTGCAGATCCGCCACTGCGGCGCCTTCGCCGACTTTGTCGGATACCGTGTACATGCGCAGTACAGGCAGTTCACTGATCGTCGGCACATCGACAAACTGCCGCTTCGCATTAATAATACCGCGGGCGGTAAACACCTGGTCGAAGGGCGCTGCTGTTAGATCCTTGGTCAACTCAATACGAAACCCGTCCGCCCACGGGTTGCCTTCGTCAAACTGCAAAAACATATCCACGTGTTTTTCACTGGCGGTAAAATGAAAGTCCATACGCATCATGGCAGGGTCCTTCGGATCACGGTTGACGGGATCGATGCCGGTGGCATCGATGATCAACCGTCCCTGGATATCACCGTTTTCATCCTGGTTCCAGGACATAAAAAACTGCGGATCTTCACCGGGCAGCGGAGGAACATCACGGTCATAGCCGTAATACAAGCGGGCCGTGGTCTGCGTAGCTGAATCATCGGTGACGCTGTAATGAGTGGGTTCATCAGCTTCGTAGTTATCAACGTCGGTCTGATTTTCTGTTGCTGTTATCTGCCCATCATGGGGAACATAACCGGCGATTTCAATAAGGGTGTCGGCCCAGCAAGTCCAGGCCGCCACGGCGGATACCATGAACTTTGTCATCTCGTAGCCGTTGCGAAACGGGTCATCTTCGTCTTCCGGTCCCTGATACGCGCAAGGCACGTCACTGGACGATTGCGCAGTGATAGCCGTTGGCGAAATCACGGCAGTGGTCACCGGGCCGCCGGTCAGGCTTTGCGGAATCTGCATGTCCAAGTTTAACACCTCGTCGTTAGTGCTGCCGTTGCCGCCGCTGCCTCCGCCTGAACAGGCCGTCAGGAAAACGACCAGCACCCATGCTAGCCAACCCGGCGTGATTTGCCATAACCGTTGAACGTTGTTTTTGCTCATATGGATCTCCTGCTACTGTAATGTGTATGTTCCAACATTGCCCCTGTACGCCGGCATCACAGCCGGGCGTGCGTGGTCTTGATGATGGGGTTAAGGAGACGCGGAAAACCGGACTATTTGAAAAACCGTTTTTTAAATGGTCTCGAACGGGGAATTTTGCTGGATTTCGGGCCGGGTTGACGTTGCCGGCACACCGTGGGAAGTCGCCGCCATACTTTAGGAACTCGTAACAGAAAAGCATTGGCAAAACACCCGCATACAATGGCGGCGGACAGACTGTTTGCCAAGTGCGCAGTGCGAAAGATATTAGCGCTGTTCGGTATAGCTACAGGCTAGAGATTGTCGCAGATTTCCGTAATGCGTTGTTTTAACTGGCCGGGACTGAAAGGCTTCACGATATAATCATCAGCGCCAACCGCGCCACCTTTTTCAATATCCGACTGTTGCGCCCGCGCGGTCAATAGCACAACTACAATGGAACGGGTTTGAGCGTTTGATTTGATGCGCTCGCATAACTGGTAACCGTCCATGGTTCCCGGCAACATCACATCGAGCAACACCAGATCAGGCCTGACGTCATTGATCAACCTCATCGCCTCGTCACTATTGTCCGCTTCATACAGTTTACAGTCGTGGAACGATGCCAGCGTCAATCGCAACAGCTCCCGGATGGCATCCTGGTCATCCACGATTAATATTTGTTTACACATCAAACGGCTCTGGCAGTCGCCTGGTCACTAATGACAGGCAACCAGAGAATAACTGTCGTTCCCTTGCCTTTTTCACTGGTCATTTCAACCTCACCGTTGTGAATTTTCATTATCTCTTCCACCAGGGACATACCCAACCCGGTCCCGGGTATGGCGCCGGAGCTATCCGCGCGATAAAACCTTTCTCCCACCCTGCTTAATTCTTCCGGTGTCATTCCTATTCCCTGGTCCTGTATCCTAATGCCAAATTGCTGTTGCTGATTTTGTTCCCGTGTTACCGTGGAACACATTACTTCCCCGCCGTCCGGCGAATATTTGTAGGCATTGCTGATCACGTTGGTCAACACCTGGCGCATTTTATCTGCATCAAACGCGATAAACGGCCAGCGTTCGGGCAAGTCCGTTTTTAGCGTGTGATTGTCACTACAGAGCGATCTGGTGTCCTCAATCACCTCATTAATTATTGAATCCGGGGCATTTACGGTCATGTAAAAATCCTTTCCGGCCCGTGCGTCTATACGGGCAAGATCCAGCAGTTCGTCAAGCAAGCTCTTTAAATAAACGGACTGGCGATGAATAATGTTGGTGACGCTGGAGCGCTTTTCTTCTTTTAAATTGCTCGTTAATAGTAGTTCACTGAATCCCAGAATACTACTTAGTGGCGTACGGAATTCGTGGGCGGCGGTTGACAAAAACTCGCTTTTCATACGATCGACTTCCGTTTCATGGGTGATATCGCGAAAATAAAGCACCAGCCCATCAAATGTTTTTCGTTCATCGTGAATATCCCGCACCATACAGCTCAGCACCTTTTCGGTGGGGCGTTTTATTGTCAGCACGCCAGTTTCTTTAAAGAAACTGGAATCCATACGTTGAATGCGATCCCCTGGCATGTCACATAAATCAACAACCTGGTAGCAAAAATCCTGCTCGGTACTGCCAATAACCTGGTTTGGATTGATTCCGGTCATGTCAAAAAACGCCGGGTTGGCGTAAACGACCTGGTGCCGTTCATTAATCATCACAAAACCGTCAGGACTCAAGGTGAACATGGCGTCCAGCTCCCGAGTACGCTCTTTGACTTTACGCTCCAGGTGTTCGAGCTGATTGGAAAGCATCTGCTCGACCAGCAGCCGGTCCGTCACATCCATACCGGCGGCAATCACATACTCCACACTGTCGTCATCACTGATAAACGCCGAGTTAATCCAGTCGATGGTACGAATTTCTCCACTCGCCGTTGGCCAGTCAAAGCGCCGCTGATTGGGAAAATGATTACCCACCGGATTTCGGTACAGTTGCTGAATTTCGTCCTTATCATCCACATCCGGCATAATATCCCAAATGTACTCGCCTGCCACCTGTTCAAAGGTGTAACCGGTTAGCTGTTCGCATGCTTTGTTGAATCGAACGATACGACCGCACGCATCCAAAACAAACACCAATGATCCCACTATATCCAGTATACGGCTGGTAAATTGATTGTGCCTGTCAAGCGCCCGTTGCGCGCGTTTGCGTTCCGTAATATCACGAATAACCGCGATGCTCTTTATTGAACCATCAAATGAAATATCACGAATTTGTATTTCCACGGGTATCGGCGAATTGTTGCCGCGGTCAATACACGATTCCCACAACTCGGGACTGTGACTATCCAGTATTTTTTGCAGGGTCGCGTGATGCTCCGGAGAAATGAAATCGGCGAGATCTTTTCCGACGATGTCCCACATGTGGCAGTCCAGCAAGGCGAGCGCAGCGTTATTTGCGTCCACAATGTGGCCGCGCTCATGAAACAGCAGTCCTTCCAGGGATGCATCAAAGAATCGGC
>JASFOJ010000159.1:0-11513 GCA_050116575.1 Gammaproteobacteria bacterium
TAATAGAGAAAGCCTGCCGACATGCATTGGGTACAACATGAAAAGGGGGGATGTGACAAAAGCCAGTGCAACAATTACTAATGCTTCATTTACCTGAATGTGTTCCGGTGGCTGATAACGCAGCGTGGGTATACCCAGTAACAGCGCCACTAAAAGAACGATTAGATACCGCAGCGTGATATGGTAGTCGCTGAATATTAAGGTCACAAACAGCGGTGGCAAGAGTAGTACCGCCTGTACGATGAGTAACTGGCCAAAATATTTGGCAACGACATTCAGTCGAACAGCGTAAGATAGCGAAGTTTGGCCATTACTCATCACATTTCCGTGTTCTTAGTATTGACATCCACGATTGATCACTTCGAATGGTTAAATGATATTACCGGCAAATGTCAATTTGTTTGTATGCGATCAATCAATTGAGAAACTTTCCTCATCGACAATGACTCCTTGTCTATATACCTGCTAGGTTTAAAGTAGCACTAAAAACGATAATACAAAAGTGATGAATAAGCCTTTCACCCACTAATTGCAGAACAGTTGATCAATATCATTTATAAATTTGCCGCTCTGTCGTTAATTGGTAGTTTTAATAGCATACCCAGTTATTCTCAAAACAGCAGTTGTGGTTTGCCGCTGATTCACACTCCGCCAAGCACGGATGTTAAATCCGGTTGACTAAGTAAACTAAGTAAAACGTCCTATTAATCCGTAATTTGAGGGTCTATGAGCCTGTCTAGCCAGTCCTCGCTGGTTAAGGTCCAAAATTAAATCTCGGATCTATTGCGAAGGTTAACTTTTCGTTGGTGTGTAATATGCATATGAGCCCGGCAATATCGTCAAAATTATCTTATAAATCCGTTAATAAGTCTCAGTGGTTACAAAACTAGGTACGGCGTTGTATGGGTCGTTGTGTATACGCGACCCTAAATGCATTTGAGTTAAGGTTGTTGTGAAAGGAGTTTCCGGCTACCAAGCAACATGTGAGATGCCTATGAACACGAAGAATTTTGAGAAGCCGCGATTTGAATTCGCAATGGCTATCGCTGCCATATTTATTTTGCTGGCCGGCGGCTGCACCGGTAGTGATGGTAGCAATGGTGCCCCCGGCACGCCCGGTGCCAACGGACTACCCTATGTCTCCGATGCCCAGGAACTTGCCATACAGATTACCAGTGTCACCATTAACAGTGAACCGGTGGTGAATTTCAAGGTGACCAATGAAAATGGTATTGGTGTAACCGGCCTTACCACGTCCGGTTTGCGTTTTAACATCGCCAAGTTGATGGCTACATCTCCCAGCCAATGGCAGAATTACATTCTCATCACTCAGACGGCGGATTCCGGACCAGGATCAGGTGTTACCGCGGTGCAGGCGACACGGGAAAATAACGGAACGCTGGATGATCACAACGACGGCAGTTACACCTATACCTTTAACACCGATATTACCAACGTTAGTTGTCCGGCACCCTGCAAAGATGTCTATGGTAATTCCCTGGATGTTACCTATGATCCCACATTGACTCATCGAGTCGGCATGCAAACCCGGGGGGACCTGCCGGAAGCCAACGCAGTTTATACCTTCCGTCCCTCTGATGGTGCCACAACGGGTATAACTACACGAGATATTGTCAAAACAGCCAACTGTAACGAGTGTCACGACAAGCTGTCCGCGCACGATGCCCGTATCGAAGTTAAATATTGTGTTCTTTGCCACAACCCGGGTTCCCAGGACCCTGACAGTATTGATCCCGCAAAAAATACCACACCGGATCTTCAACCGGCTGTGATCCGAAGCAGTGGTGCTGTTGATTTTAAAATAATGATCCACAAAATTCACCGGGGCGAAATGTTGCCCAGTGTCGAACTGGGCCCCGATTTGCAGGACGGTACCGCTGATGACGGGACCGGGGATTATGCCATCTGGGGATACGGCAGTTCCAAACATGACTTCGCCGATATCGTGTTTCCGCAGGATATTCGTAACTGTACCAAGTGCCACGACGGTGCTGATCATGATACACCAGACGGTGATAACTGGAAAACCCAACCGAGTATGGAAGCATGCGGCTCGTGCCATGACAATATTAAATTTGGCGTAGCGGGACCGGATTCCGGCGGCACCGATCCCAACGGACACCCGGGCGGCGTGGTTCTCGATAACAGTGAATGCATCACCTGTCACGCGGCTAATCGAATAGCCGGGAGTATTGAAGACGCTCATACAGTGTATACCAAAAAGGGCGCTGAAAAGTTTCAGTACGAAATATTGGAGATCTGCGGTACGGCTGTGGATGCCGATCCTGTATGCGCACCGTCAACCGTTGGCCCGGTTGTTAAATTTCGCGTGAGTGATCCAACCGGCGGTACCCATGCGTTTGGGACCGCCTACGATGTGCGCAGTGCGGGCACCGATGCGGAATTTAGCAACAGTTCAGCCAGCTTGAATGTGTTAATGGCCTGGAACACGCTGGACTACACCAACGCCGGAGGCAACGGCACGCCGCCTGCGCGGGCCAATTCGGTTAACGCGCTCACTAACGCCACCAGTAACGGCGATGGTACATTTAACATTGTGTTGCCCGATATACCCGGCGCAGCGCTGGCGTCAGGTTCCGGCGTGGTCGCCATTGAAGGCCATCCGGCAGCACCGGGTAAGTCCGGCACCTTTACCGATGCGGTAGAAGCCACCGTTAAAGCCCAGGTTGCCTATTTTGCGATTACAGATTCGAATCCTGAACCACGCAGAGAAATCATTAACATCACGACCAAGTGCGACCGCTGTCACGATGTCCTCAGTGTGCACGGCAACAACCGCAGCGATGAGGCTCAGCATTGTGTAATGTGTCACAATCCCAGTAATACCGACTACAATCGTCGTCCCAAGGACGCAAATGGATTGTTAACCGGGGGCATTGATGGCAAAGATGAGGAATCTATTGACTTCAAACGGATGATCCATGCCATTCACGCTGCTTCTTCGTCCAATTACGACGGGACCATCGCCCATGGATTCCGCGAACAGGGAATCGTGGTTTATGGCTATGGCGGCGGCATTCATGATTTCAGCGACGTGCGTTTTCCTGGTGTGCTGTCCAAGTGTGATACCTGCCATCTACCGGATACCTACAAACTGATGGACCGCTCAGACGTGGGCGGCACTAACTGGGAATTCCCGGCCCAGAACGGTGTTCAGGGCAGCACCATCAGTAGTATACCGTTGGCCACCGATGCGCCATCCGTAACGACGGCACTGGCAGACCGCACCGACGACCTGAAAATTTCGCCAACCGCCGCGGTATGTTCGTCCTGTCATGACGGTTTGCTCGCCGAGATGCATATGACCCTCAACGGCGCCTTGTTTGGCGCGACCCAGGCTGACATCGAAAACAACTATGAGACCTGCGCCGTTTGTCATGGCCCCGGAAAAGTGGCCAGCGTTGAATATGTTCATTCGCAGCAATTCGGCGAAGAAATACCATAAGGGTATAATGTTTGGCAATCCGGTTATTTTCCCGATTAAGAAGGTCTGTACGATGACGGTCGTACCGGGCAACCACTCACAATGAAAAAAACACTGATACAGTTGCTGTTCTTGATTTTTCTTTTTCCTTGTGGCGTGGTCTGTTCCATTGTCAATGCGCAGGAAACGGTCCCTGTACCAACCAGTCAGAAACAACCCGGTGGCAAACCCGCGGCGCACTCAACTTATACCCGTAAAGGCGCCGATACCTGCGCCATGTGTCACGATGAAGATTCAACGCTTCCTGTATTACCCATTGAAATGACCAAACATGCGCAACCGGCGGACACACGCACACCGTTCGCCGGATTGCAATGCGAATCCTGCCACGGGCCCGGTGCTGCACACGCAAAATGGGTGCAACCTGGTGAAAAACAAGCGCCAATAATCACCTTTGGCACTGACAGTCAACTAACCGCAAAACAACAAAACGATATTTGTCTCGATTGCCATCGGGGAGGGCAGCGAATTGCCTGGCACAACAGCCTCCATGACGACAACAATGTTACCTGTACCCGTTGCCATCGCATACATGTCGCCCGTGATCCGGTACTGGAAACACGCACGCAACCTACCGTGTGCTATCAATGCCACAAAAAAACGCGCTCGGATTTTTTG
This sequence comes from Gammaproteobacteria bacterium, assembly GCA_050116575.1. Classification (GTDB taxonomy): domain Bacteria; phylum Pseudomonadota; class Gammaproteobacteria; order SZUA-152; family SZUA-152; genus JAKEGK01. The sequence goes on from JASFOJ010000159.1 coordinate 4,145, forward strand.
AAGCCATCCAAACATCCCGTGCGTTTCGCAAAAATGACATGCAGCGACTGCCACCAGGTTCACGGCGGAAATTCGTCAGCCGCGCTGGTGCAACCGACGCTTAATCAAACCTGCTTTACCTGTCATGCCGAAAAACGGGGACCCTTATTGTGGGAGCACGCACCAGTGACCGAAGATTGCAGTATATGTCATGACGCTCACGGATCAGTACAACCGGCACTGCTGAAAAAACGTGCGCCTTTGCTGTGCCAGCAGTGCCACTCGCAATTTGGCCATCCCAGTGTGGCCCGGTCCGCCGGCGGTTTACCGGGAGCAACACCCTCGACATTTCTACTTGTGCGCAGTTGTATGAACTGTCATTCCCATATTCACGGGTCCAACCATCCGTCCGGCGCCATGTTCATGCGATAGTTAATGGGTATTGATATGAAATCATGTCTACGTACATTGCCGGCAATACTCATGTTAAATGGCACGGGCATCGTATTCGCCGCCAACGGCCAAGCCGCCGTTGACTCGGACCAGTGGGCTTCGCAAAGGCAATGCGAATACTGCCAATTGGAACACGGCACCACAACCAGTGTGGAAGGCGGCCTGGGTTATGTGTCGCAAGACTCCTTCAAGTTTGGTGAATACAACGGCCTGCAGGAAAAAGGATGGTTTTTGAAGGGTGATCTGCAATCACGTTACCGAAATAGCCAAAATGCCCGCTACTGGAATATTGAGGCTCACGACATAGGACTTGACACAGGATCGGTGAAGCTGCAGGGCGGGCAACAGGGCCATTATCGTTTCTCGTTTTTCTACGACAAGTTACCCCATTACATCAGTGATAGCGCCCGGACACCTTACAAAGGTATTGGCGGCGACCAACTCACTTTGCCTTCGAGCTGGATCTATGCCGGTTCAACGACAGCAATGACCGCATTGCAAAACAATCTTGTCGATGCTGACCTGCAAACCCGGCGCGCCCGCTGGGGAGTAGGGGCAACGTATCTTCCCACCCCTCAATGGCAAACGTCAGTTCATTATCAACACCAGACGCTGGAAGGCAAACGCCACATCGCCGGCAGTTTTTATTTCCATGCCACTGAGCTGGTACAACCAGTGCAATACACGGACGATACCATCACTGCTACCGCCGAATATAACCGCAGAGACTGGCAGACAAAACTGGCCTATCATGGCTCGACTTTCAAAAACCAGTATGACTCACTTCGCTGGCAAAATCCGTATCCTGCCCTGGTAGCCGGGGCAGACGAGGGCGAGCTTTCACTTGCGCCGGATAACCAGTTTCATCAGGTGTTGGCTGCTTTTTCCTTGCGTGTGAACGAAAAATCAAAGATGTTTGCCAAAGTATCAGCCGGGCGCCTGACTCAAAATGAAAATTTTCTGGCACCCACCGTGAACTCGACGCTGACGCCAGCGGCACTTCCTGCGAAATCACTAAATGGCCGCGTGGATACTCTTAACGCTGATATCAACTGGAATACCCGGATAAATGAAAACTTCAACATAAGAGCCAACTACCGCTACAGCAACCGCGACAATAAAGCACCCCGTCGCACTTATGAATGGGTTACTACGGATGTCAATGTCGTCGGCCCACTGACCAACGCGCCCTACAGCTATACGCGTGATACATTTAAATTAAATTCCACGTATAAGATTTCACGCGCGGTAAAAACGTCTTTTGGCTATGATTACCGGCGCTATAACCGGACTTATGTGGAGGTCGAGAACAGTAACGAGCAAACAATCTGGGCATCGTTGGTTTCCCACGCGACAGACGCCGTGAGCCTGACCGCACGCTACGCACATGCTCAACGCCGCAAAGACGGCTATCAGCTAATTCCTGGCGTTGATAGTCCGGAAAACCCTCTTATGCGCAAATACAATATGGCGGACCGCAATCGCGATACGCTGAAAATGCGCCTCGATTTCCAATTGGCGCCGCAAACCAGTATGGGAATTAACCTGGATATGGCTAATGACGATTATCCGGATTCGTCGATCGGCCTGACATCCGGACACGAAGCCATCCTGGGAGCCGATTTCTCGACCTTGTTGACCAGGAACACCAGTGCCAATTTATTTATCAGCTTTGAAGACATTAACTCGCGCATTGCCGGCAGTCAGTTGTATAGTACTCCCGACTGGTCCGGGACGATCAATGATCAGTTCAATACGGCCGGTATGGGATTGAACCATGTGTTAATCAACAGCAAACTGGATATTGGCGTTGACTATGTCTATAGCCATTCTCTGGGTGAGATCGCGTATGGCCAGAGTGGCAGCGGTGCCCGTTTGCCTGATCTGTATACGACCTTATACAGCGTTAATATCTACGGCAACTACCGGTTAAACGAAAAATTGACCGTCAAAGGAGCTTACTCCTACGAGAACTATAATTCCGCGGATTGGGCTTATGACAATGTCAATGAAGATACTATCGCCACTACGCTGACACTGGGTCAGGAATCTCCGTCTTATAGCGTAAACGTATTTATGATTTCCATGCGATACCAATTGTAAGACAAACTACCTAATGAATACGAGAATGACGATGTTTGAATATTTTAACAAATACGCACTTATTCTTGGGATTATGCTTCTGCTGTCGGCCACTTGTCTGGCGAGCCAGGATATCCCGCGAGAAATCGAAGCGACCGTCAAACAATGCGCTATGTGCCATGGTACGGATGGCAACAGCACCATAAATACCATCCCCTCATTTGCCGGCACCAATGAAAACTACTTTAAATATGCAATGCAGGGTTACCAAAACGGAAATCGTTCTTCAGAGGTCATGAAAACCTTTGCCGACCAATTAACTTCCCAACAGGTCGATAAATTAGCAACATATTACTCCAGGCAGACATTCGTATTCAACGATCAACCCTATGATAAGGATCTCGCTGCCAAAGGAAAGGCTTTGCATAATCAATATTGCCGCAAATGTCATGGGGACAAGGGAATCGTAGATCCCTATTACTATGGTATTCTGGGAGGACAATGGGCGCCTTACCTTCGTAAGGTCATAAAACTCTATATTGACGGATCGCGAAAAACCAATCCGATTATGATTGCGAAATTCAAGCATGTGCAGGAGCAGGCGGGCGAAATGGGATTTGAGCAGCTAGTAAACTATTATGCCAGTGTCAGAAAATAAGATATTTCAACAACACCGCCACAACATCGTCGAAATCATTACATAGCGGGTTATTGAGAAGGCGATTAATGGAATAGGTGGAACACAGGAAAAGCAGCACTGTCAAACGCCTTAGCCAATGATTTCCCTGAAACCATGGAACTAAGGAGTTAGCACTATGAACAATAAGAATAACGATCCGCAAATATCCGACGCGCTGGTCATATTCGGTGCCACAGGAGATCTGGCGCGAAAAAAAATTTTACCGGCGCTCTACGCCTTGGCTCGACGAGATGAACTCAATGTCCCCGTCATCGGTGTCGCTTCTTCGCAATTGACCCAGGAGCAGTTTCGCAGCCGCGCCAGGGACGCCATCGAGGCGTCAGAGGAAATTGAAGACGAAGTGGCACTGGATCGCCTGTTGTCTTTGCTCAATTACGTCTCGGGCAATTATATGCACGGGGAAACATTCTCATCGCTGAAAAAAGCGCTGGGTGATGCCCGTGCTCCCAGTTACTATCTAGCCATCCCACCTTCATTATTCGGAACCGTGGTTAAAGCCCTGGGTGAAACCGGCATGGCCGATAATGCCCGCATTATTGTCGAAAAACCCTTCGGTCGAGATCTTGCGTCGGCACAAGAGTTAAATCAAGTGCTGCGGTCGGTGTTTGAAGCAGACGCGATTTTCCACATCGATCATTATCTTGGCAAAGAAGCGATCATGAATATTCTTTATTTTCGCTTCGCCAACACCTTTCTGGAACCTATCTGGAACCGCAATTACGTCGCCAGCGTCCAGATCACCCTGGCGGAGTCTTTCGGTGTGGCGGGGCGGGGAGCATTTTACGACAGTGCCGGTTGTTTACGCGATGTGGTGCAGAATCATCTGTTTCAGGTCGTTGCCCTGCTGGCAATGGAACCGCCGGCCTACCGCGGCTTTGGCGCTGTGCACACTGAGAAATACAAAGTTTTTCGCGCCATGCGCCCGCTGCGTCCTGAAGACCTGGTGCGCGGGCAGTACGACGGTTACCGCGACGAACCGGGGGTCGCGGCAGATTCCGATGTGGAGACGTTCTGTGCGTTGCGATTATTCATTGACAACTGGCGCTGGCAAGGTGTGCCGTGGTATCTGCGTGCCGGCAAATGTCTCGCCGAAACGGTTGCTGAAGTGCTGGTTGAGTTAAAATCGCCGCCCCAGCGTTTGTTCGAAGACTCTGCGCCGGCAGATGATCGTACGAATTATCTACGTTTCCGCCTGTCGCCGCGTTCCGCACTTGCATTGGCAGCCCGCGTTAAACGCGTAGGGGAGGAGTTTATTGGCGATCAACATGAGCTTTTTTTGCAAGACGAGCAGATCAACGAGGAAGCCCCTTATGAACGCCTATTACAAAATGCCATGATTGGAAAAGGTGCATTGTTCGCCCGCGACAGCAGCATTGAAGCTGCATGGGCTACCGTCGATCCTGTCCTTATCGAACATGACAAGGCGATCATCTATCCACGCGGCAGTTGGGGACCAGAAGCAGCGGGTCAATTGATTGCAACGGACAGTAGTTGGCACAATCCGACAGTGGGTAAAGATTCCCATTCATAACATATCTTTCCCTTATTTGATTATTAGTAAAGATTCGCTGCGAATTCAACGGTGCGCAGGAAGAGGGCTCTGTTATTTTTCTTAATTTAAGCATCACAGTTGATAAAACATAATGACAAACGTAACCACATGATATTACATATTATTGCAATGACTCCGTGGCAGGCATGTTAAACAATAAAATCAAAAATATGCAACACGAAAATTATACGCCTGTCTAATCAGGTACTCACAAATGTGAACTAATAGGAGGTGCAATATGGAACCGAAACAACGATGGCAAGATTGGGTAAATCTGATTCTAGGTGTGTGGTTGTTCATCACGCCGTTTGTCTTTGGAATGATACCAGTAGCCGGCACGGCTGCGTGGAACGGATACATCTTCGGCGGAATCGTTGCTGTACTTTCTGTATGGGCATTGGCCCAGCCACGAGCCTGGGAAGAGTGGATCAATTTGGTGATTGGTATTTGGCTGATTCTGTCACCCTTTATCCTGGCCTTTACCACTCAGACAGCCGCCATGTGGAACCACCTTATCGTGGGAATCATCGTAGGCGTCGATGCATTGTGGGCTGCGACAGCCAAGCCGACACGTATGCAACACGTATAAATCAATTGCGAAATATCAATACACCAATATTCAACCACTATTTTACTAACACCAAAACAGAATACGGGCGTCCTGGTTAACAGGACGCCCTTTTTTTTGCGTGCATAGCATCAAAACACAATTATCTTATTCCTTTAGTGGTTATTTGACCAACCAATAGACATTTTTGAAATGATAGAAGACACCTCTTAAAAAATGGTTTATAAATACGGAACAACGGCGGCACTGTTATTACTACATATACTGAACAATCCACCTTAGTAAAATTTCGGCGACCTTAATTAAAACAAGGAGACGGTTTATGGAAGTTCGCGAACATCAATTATTCGAGGACGCTGGGGAGTTTTATTCTTTTCGGGAAACCCCTAACCAGGGCGGAGAAATTACGCCGGAATATCTGGTTATGCATTTCACCAAGGGCGCCAGCGCGCAAAGTTCTATCGACTGGTTATGCAATCCAGCCGCCAGAGCCTCGGCGCACATGGTTATCGGGCGTAATGGCGAAATCACCCAACTGGTAAAGTTTAACCGTAAAGCCTGGCACGCAGGCCGATCCACCTGGGAAGGAAAATCGTACCTAAACAATTGTTCCATTGGCATCGAACTCGACAACTATGGTGATCTTATAGGCCGTCCCGGTAACTGGCGCACTTCGTGGGGAAAAGCCGTACCAGACCAGGATGCCATCGAACTGGCTCACAAGTTTGACGGTAATATACGCAGCTGGAATGTCTATCCCGAGGAACAACTCAAGGCGGCACTCAAGGTCGCTCAAACACTCGTTGAAACCTATAAGCTTAAAGATATTATTGGCCACGACGACATCGCGCCAGGCCGCAAACTGGATCCTGGTCCCGCATTTCCTATGGTATCTTTTCGTGCAGCGCTGTTCGGGCGCGCCCAGGACAACCTGGACATCCATGAAACTACCAGCGCACTAAATATTCGTACCGGTCCAGGAACCGAATTCGATAAGCTTGCGGTCAGCCCGTTACCTCAAGGTACCCAAGTCGATGTATTGCAGGAACGAGGCGTATGGCGCCAGGTCGATGTCGTTGACAACATCGAAAACGAAATGGATATTGTGGGCTGGGTCCATGGCCGTTATCTGCGACGCGTCCGGGAATAGAGCATTGGGGGCGTCATAACGCAGCATAATGTGAAAACCGGGCTAGATACAGCAATATAGCGGAATACCTCCTATTTAACATAATATATATTATACGCAATATTGGGTACATAGAAATCGGGCGGTTTTGTTCGTTTTAAATGGATCCGTACGCTCGTCGGTACCTCACCCCATCCACTACACCAATAAAACTCTAAAGCTCGATCAAATGATTGGGAAGCTCATTCTTGTTAACCGGTTCTGCAGGAAAATGTTGCTGCAGGATATCACCACTTTGTTTGATTGCGGCAATAAATCCGTCGGCGATTTTGCGTTGTTTAACATGGCCAACAAACTCGCCAACGATACTTGACCAAGTGTCTTTTTGTACGCAATCATTGATACCCTGGTCCGCAATGATTTCAACATAACGTTCGGCGACGGAGACAAACAACAATAATCCGTTTCGCTCACGTGTTTGATGTAAACCCTGCAGAATAAATTGCTCATGGGCCAACCGGCTGGCGCGCCGGTGCTTGATGGGTTTGGGTATCAGTGCCAGTTTCAGCGGTGTCCAGCGAAATAACATAGAGGCAACTACGAATACCAACACCTGTGTGCCGTAAATTAACGTGTAGTCAATTTCCACAGGCAATGTCAATAACAGACCGGGCGTCAATAGAGCAAGCAGTCCCGCCCATAATGTTGGAATATAGAAGTAATCATCGGCGGCCTGGGCAATCACGGTGACTATCTCGCCGGAGGTCTGTGATTCCGCCGTGCGGATAGCGTCACTGATGTTTTGTTTTTCCTGGTCTGTAAGGAACATGCCTACCAACCCCCTGAGGCGCCGCCGCCCCCAAAGGAACCGCCACCACCGGAAAAACCACCGCCGCCGGACGACCA
>JASFOJ010000160.1:0-11490 GCA_050116575.1 Gammaproteobacteria bacterium
CGGTGATGTGCTTGACCTGGGCTGCGGTCCCGCCGACGTTACCATTCGGTTCGCCAAACATTTTCCCGAAAGCCGTATCCTGGCGGTGGACGGCGCCGAAGCCATGCTTGAACACGGCAAACACGCCGTCGAAATGGCGGGACTGTCGGAGTTGATTACCCTGCAAAAAGCCTATCTCCCGCAGGCGAAACTGCCGGCCAAAAACTACCGCGCCATTATTAGCAACAGCTTGCTACACCACCTGGAAGACCCCCATGTGTTGTGGACCGCCATCAAGCAATACGGCAGTTCGGAAACTCGGGTGTTTATCATGGACTTGATGCGTCCAAGATCGGAAAGCGCCGCCAGGGACCTGGTGGAAGAATACGCCGGCAACGAACCCGATATCCTCAAGCGCGATTTTTTTCATTCCCTGCTGGCGGCCTACACCATCGGCGAAGTGGAATCCCAACTGGAAAAGGAACGGCTCATTGAACTCAGCGTCAAACCCGTCAGCGATCGCCACCTGGTGGTCAGTGGCGTGCTTTGGTAGCTCGATCGCTTTTGTAATGGCCGATACGCATGCTTGTCTATTAACGTGGCCCGGAAAGACAATGCAATGACATTGGGGAAAACACTTTAAAATGAAAATCTGGGTCGATGCCGACGCCTGTCCCGTCACCATCAAGGAAATCCTGTTCAGAGCCGCGGACCGTACAGGCGTGGAACTGATACTTGTTGCGAACAAGCCAATGCGCACGCCGCCCTCCCGCCATATTCAATCCCTGCAAGTCAGCGGCGGCTTCGATGTTGCCGACAACGAGATCGTCAAGCGGGTAACCGCCGGTGACCTGGTGATTACCGCCGATATTCCCCTGGCCTCGGAAGTCATCGATAAAGGAGGTTACGCGCTAAATCCCCGCGGAGAACTCTATACCACAGACACCATTCGCGAGCGTCTTAACATGCGGGATTTTATGGACACCATGCGCGCCAGTGGTGTGAATACCGGCGGCCCGCCGGCATTGAGCCAGCGCGACCGGCAGACCTTTGCCAATAACCTGGACAAACTGTTAACCAAATACTCAAACACATAATAAGATGGATACCGCGTTCCCACGCAGAGCGTGGGAACGAGCAGCGTATATGAGCTTTACCCTGGTTCCCACGCAGAGCGTGGGAACGAGCAGCGTGTATGAGCTTTTCCCTGGTTCCCACGCAGAGCGTGAGAACGAGTAGCGTGTATGAGCTTTACCCCTGGTTCCCACGCAGAGCGTGGGAACGAGTAGCGTGTATGAGTTTTTCCCCTGGCTCCCACGCCCTGCGTGGGAATCCGTAAGGCATAATGGTGGTTTTTCCTGGTTCCCACGCTCTGCGTGGGAACCCATAAGGTGTACTGGCGGTTTACCGAAAGCTCTCATGGTCTCTATACGCAGACGATTACATAACAACCTGGAATTTGCACGGCCCTGTAGGAGCTTGCCCTGCAAGCGATTAAGTCTCTATTGCCCCTGCCCACTCAGACGCCATTCCCACCTTGATCCAGGAAGCCGGTAAGAACTCAAAAAAAAACAGCGAGTTAAGATTTTACCGCAGGTCGGCGCGATTGTGATTACCTGGCTATATTAATGTTGTTGCACAGGGTTTGAGCAAATTGAGAGCTCTGTCACAGTTAAACGCGACTGACTGGGTCTGTATATTTTACCGGCGAAATGAACTAATATTATGATTGTATATGCCTGGACAAATTATAAAGATTTAGCTTTTGATACAAACACCCGGATCAATGAAATTTCCTTCCGTTACAGCATTACTGGTTACGTTGGTCGTTTGTATCAATCCCGCCACGGTATTGTCTCAACCCAGGGAAATTCGCTCCGGGGAATATTCATATACACTGGGCCCCGTTCCCTCATGGGTCAATACCCGCCATGTAAAAGCCGGAAAGCCTGATTCCCATAGCAATGGGCCAGTTAACTATCTGTTAATCGACAAACAGGTCAGGCTGAGAGAGCAACCGGAAAAATTTTTCCACGTTGCAACCCAACCGGTGACGCTGGCCGGCGTGGAAACCTTGTCAAAACTGCAAATCAACTTCAATCCTGCTTACCAAAAATTAACGTTGCATTTTGTTCGCGTGCACCGTTCCGGCAAAAAAATCGACAAATTGCCGTCCGCGGATTTCAAGCTGATCCAGCAGGAAAAAGAAATTGATATGCATCTTTACAACGGCACCGTGACGGCGCTCGGGATTCTGTCTGATATTCGGGTCGGTGACGTGGTCGAATATGCCTATACCGTGCAAGGCAGCAACCCGGTTTTTGGTAAAAAATATATTGACGGCTTTGCATTGGGGTGGACGATACCCGTATCCCAGGTTTACGTCAGGTTGCTGTCGCCGCCGGACAGAAAACTGTACTTCAAAACCTTTAATATCGAGCTGGAACCCGTACAGCACAAATACCAGGGCATGAAAGAACGTGTCTGGTCGTTACAAAACACCCAGGCTATCGAAGATGAAGGTGAATATCCCCAATGGTACGATCCCTATCCCTGGCTGCAGGCCAGCGAATACAAATCATGGCATGAAGTGGAACAATGGACCGCGTCGTTATACGACCGTGGCCACCACCTGAACAACGCACTGACGAAACTGACCCGGCAATGGAAAAACCAGTACAACAACAAGACATTGCAGCAGGTCGCCGCCGCCTTAAACTTTGTGCAGGATGAAATCCGCTATTTTGGCGTGGAATACGCCAGCAATTCTCATATGCCCAGTGCGCCCAACACCGTTTACGAGCGGCGTTTTGGCGACTGCAAGGATAAAACACTGTTGCTGGTCTCGCTGCTTGAAAACATGGGCGTTAAAGCTTATCCGGCGCTGGTGTCGACGCGCTATGGAAAAGGTGTCGAAGACTGGCTGCCGACCCCGGCCGCATTTGACCATGTGATTGTCAAAGCAGTTGTCAATAATGAAAGCTATTGGCTGGATCCGACATCGGTTCAGCAAAGCGCGTTCATCGACAGTATTGGTGCGCCGCGCTATGGGCGATCGCTGGTCGTTGATGGCGCCGGCCAGGGGCTGGATAAAATACCGCTGGACAAGGATGATGTCTCGCACGTCGAAGTTACGGAAAACTATCAAATTGCCGGATATGAAGGTTCAGCCGATCTGGAGGTATCCGCGATTTATACAGGCCGGATGGCGGAATGGCAGCGCCAGAAAATTCGCAACTCAACCAAAGAAAAATTGACCAAGGCCTATTTAAATTACTATGAAAAATTCTACACGGGTATCCGGTCCGTCGGCGACGCCACTATTGAAGACGACATGCATAATAATGTGCTCAAGATGAAAATGCACTACAGCATTAATCAATATTTCAAAGAAGACGGCGACTGGCTGCAGTATGAAGTTTATCCATACATGATAAAAAGCTACGTCGCATTGCCAAAAGTTATCCAGCGCAAAATGCCGCTGTCCATCTATTATCCCATCGAAGTAAATCACCGTATCAAAATTAAATTTCCGCCCAATGCCAAAGTGGCTGTATCAAGTGGTGACCTCACGTTGGATGATGAGCATATTAAATATTCCCGGCATATCGACTACAGCAACCATAATTTATTAGTCGATTACGCTTATTCCTCCAAAAAAGATGCAGTTACGCCGCCGCATGTTGCAGACCACGTGACATTGCTTAAAGATATAACAGACTCGCTGTCCCTGGTTGGCTCTATTCGAAATATCGATAAGGTTACCAAACGAAAACAAAAATCAAACGAAATGGTCAATAAACTACTCAACAGGTTGCCATGAAGTTTTCCTCGGTACGGACATCCTGGAATGCGATAGTGGTATTTGCAGTGTTGCTTTCCGCCTGTGCGCAACAATCTCAAAATTTGCAACAAAACCGCAATGCGCCGCCAACATCTGCGCCCGAAGACCAAAGCGACGTTGCTGTTTTTAACCGAAAAATTGAAAAAAGCATTAACGCCGGCGATAGCTCCGCGGTTTTCGACAGGCTCGATATTGCCAAAATTACTGAAGCTGCCAACAATGAGTTGGCCGTTATTTTTGGAAGGCCCTTACTGAATGAACAGCGCACCGCGCGACTGGCCGACAGGATTGAAGAAAGTGTCAAAGGCATCATTAAAAACGGCGGCCGGTGGGATTTTGTGCGTGTCATGCAAAGTTCGGCCGATGAGCAAAACCATGACTGCCTGATCCGACTGACGACTCACGACGGCGGTCTTAGCTATTTAAAATTGCGCCTGCGCAAAACCGGTGATGATTACTCGATAAGTGATATTTACCGGTACAACATTGGCATGTCTCTGACCGAAACAATTGTTCACCTTTACAACTACACCAAAATCATAGACCGCAACGTAAAATACCAGATATTGGAAAAAAAAGACGACTACGAAAAGCGCTTCAAGGAAGTGTGGACAACCGTCAAACTGTTTAACAGCGCCTACCTCAACAACGATTACGATAGAGTAATGGACCATTACAACAATCTTCCCGCCGAGTTGAAGGGCGATACCCTGTTTCTGGTGTCCCTCATTGAGCTGGCGGGGGCGATCGATAACGAGAAATACAAGGAAGCACTGGCCCTGATGCACAAATACTATGACGGGCAAAGTATGCAGGTGTATCTAATCGATTACTATTTTTTTAACGGCCAATACGACGCCGCTAAAGCAGAAATTGATAAACTGGAAAAATTGGTGGGACCGGAGTCGGGGCTGGATGTGCTGCGGGCCAGCATGGCCGTTTATGAGAAGGACTACAACACAGCCATGGCCTACGCCAAGCAAGCGCTCCAGAAAGACGCCGATAACAAATCCGCCTATGACCTGTTATACGACTTGTTTCTCGACCTGCAACGTTACGATGACGTCGTATTGATCCTGGATATCATGGAAAATAAATTTGACTACAGCTACGACCGGACCTTGTTTGAAGACGAACCCGATTATGCGGGTTTTGTAAAATCAGAAGCCTATCAAACCTGGTCTAAAAAACTCCAATAAATCACAATATCCTTAAACTTGCAGAATATGCTGTGCCGGCCGTTCAAACAGGCGACAGCTGATATTATGTTTCCCTGTTTTTTTCTTATTTTAAGAATTTAAAGCATCTTTTGCTGCTATTCGTGCATTTGCAACCACGACACTGCCTAATCAAACGCTCCCGTTTTAAAGTTTTATACGTTGCGGCCGTGATACTAATTAGATCGGCTGTTCACAAGTGATCGGTATTTCGCGTCCGCACGGTTTCTCGCTGGATGATTTTTAACGGCTAAGCAGCATTGGTGCCTATGAAAGTGACCTATACCAACACCTTTTGGGAATTATACGTTGCCCAGCTAAAGGCTTATTTCAGAAACCGTTTTCAATCCGCTATTGGTATGACTGTTGTTATATACGCTGCATCAGGCGGATTTAATATTGATTTTATTGCGCAGAAACCAGCGTTATTTCTATACCGATTTGTTGATTGGGCCGTTTTTTGGGTATTTCTCATAGCCTTTATTCTTTTTATTACCCAGATATGGAACAACTTCAAGCATTCCGCCGTTAGTTTGTATGGACCCCATACCATTGAGGTTACCGATAGCAAACTCATAGAAGAAACCACAGATAACCGGTCGGAGTATAGAGCTGAAAGTATAGTTAAAACGTATTTTGACTGGAATATGATTATGCTTTACGTGGGGGCGTCTTCATTTTTTGTTATCCCCAGGCGCGCCTTTGAAAATACCGGCGAATATCAGCACTTTAGAACTAGACTAAGGGAGCTGAAGTACGCTGGCGCATCGAATCCCCCAACTAATACTGATGAAGCACGTTAAACAGTATATATTCCACGGAGTCTGGGGACAGATTCTAGAAGACAACCACCAGTACGTCCGTCTCCGGGTTTCTCCTGGTTCCCACGCTCTGCGTGGGAAAACAAATAAGGTGTAGTGACAGTCTCTCCTGGTTCCCATGCTCTGCGTGGGAACACAAATAAGGTGTAGTGACAGTCTCCCCTGGTTCCCATGCTCTGCGTGGGAACCTATGTAAGACGAAGTGACAGTTTTCGCCACACTTTCACAGTCCCCATATTCACGATAAGCTGACCAATACATAGCAACATATTGCTTGCATGGCCCGGTAGGAGCTTGCCCTGCAAGCGATTAAGTTTGCATTGTTACTCGCTGGCGCTTGTCAGCATCTGGTCCGCTGCATCAGCATTCAAGTTATACGTCCAGCGAATAACCCGGTCCTGCAAGCGTTGACCGGCTTTGGTATGGGCTTTGGAATCATTGTGCAGCAACACGACGATATAGCGCTGGCCCGCTGCATTGGTGACATAACCCGCCATGGTTTGCACGAAATCCAGTAACCCCGTTTTGATATGAGCATGGCCCTGCAAGGGTCCGTTGTTAAACCGGTGGGCCATGGTGCCGTCGTAGCCGGACACCGGCAGTGATGCCATGAATTCCGGCATATAGGCCTGATGATATACATAGCGCAACAACCGGCCCAGAAACGCCGCGCTGACCCGCGTGTCCCGGGATAAACCGGCGCCGTTATTCAATTGCAACGCCTCATCGTCGAGATGACGTGCCCGCAACCAGGTTTCGACGGCTTTAATGCCTTTTGCGGTGGTGCCCGGCGGGCCCATGGCTTGAGCACCCAGGGTAAGCAACACCTGCCGGGTCATGACATTGTTGCTGAACTTGTTGATCAGGCGGACCGCTTCAGCCAGTGAAATGGACGATGCCTCCAGCAACAGGTTGGCGTTGTCGGGCAAAACGGCTGGTGTGACGTTACCTTTTACCGTGCCACCTAATTCATGCCAGATGGGCAGGAAAAAATCCTGGAAGTGATCCTGCGCGCCGGCCACGCGACGGTACAACGTACGCTGTTTGCAGGATCGGGCATAACGACCACCGAATACCACTTGCAGATCGCCGTTAACCTGTTTGGCATTCAGAGATAACCGCTTTTGCCATCGCCCGCAACGGCCGTTCACGGCTTTCACCTTGTTCACAATTTGCAAGCGCGGTGACGCGGGAAACGGCGTGATCTTAACGTGCCTGCCATCGGTATCGAAATGAAACTCCGTGGCCTGGAACCCCACCAGCAACGCATTGGGTCCCACGTTGTAGGTGCGATAAGGCTGATCATCAAAGGCGCTGTAGTCTATCGGTTTAGGCTTAAAGTAGGAGTTATCGAAATGAATGTCACCGGCCACATGCTGAACGCCGTCAATGGCAACCCGGTTTAACAGTTTCCAGAAGCGTTCCGGCGTCAGGTAAGGGTCGCCTTTGCCCTGAAAATACAAATCACCCTTTAACGTATCACCGTCGATGCGGCCGGTATACCAGACATTGGTGGACCAGCGGTAGCTGGGCCCCAGCATGCCAAGCGCCGCCGATGTGGTAACCAGTTTAACCACCGAGGCGGGATTGAACGCCTTGTTCGCCTGGTAGGCCACGATGGGCTTGTCGCTATCAACGGCCTGGATAAACAAGCCAATGCCATCATCCTTAAATCCGGTCTGTTTGATGGCCGCGGCCAACTCGGGGGGCAGCTTGCCGCCGGCGACGGCCACCAGTGGCGCGGCGAGCACTACCAGTAACACCCACCGGGTTAATAGTGAAAAATAATGTCCCTCAAACGATTTTAAAAACATAAATTGGTTTTAGTCGAAGAAATGTTTCATTGGCGCTGGATGAAATACAGCGCCTGTATGATGTTGAACAAACCGGCCAGTATCAATGACCGCCTGGGGCGGTGGATGTTATTGGTTAACAGGCCGGTGATGGATACGAGACAATGCAACGCGTGACGGAATAACTGACAAGTACAACCGGCGTATCCGGGCAACGTTATTGAACAACTTACTGGACAACAGGAAAACCTTTTTCCGTCCACTCCGAAAGGCCGCCGCGGAACCAGAAAATATTCAGGTAACCATAGCTCACGGCTTTTTTGACAGCCTTCATGCTGTGGGGACACGTAATACCCTCACAGTAAAAAACCACCGGTGTTAACTTATTGGGTACCACTCGCAACAACGCGCCCGGCGTGGTGCGGGTATCCGGCAATGCAACAGAGCCGGCAATGGCGCCTTGCGTGCGTTGTCCGTCGTGGCGGCTGTCAATCAATACCAGCCCGTCCATTTGCTCCA
The DNA here is from genome assembly GCA_050116575.1 of Gammaproteobacteria bacterium. GTDB lineage: Bacteria > Pseudomonadota > Gammaproteobacteria > SZUA-152 > SZUA-152 > JAKEGK01. The sequence continues at coordinate 8,174 of JASFOJ010000160.1, forward strand.
TGAGATCCGACAACTCCTCGGCGGTTACCGGCGTGGCGCCATCAACGATTTCCGGAGCCACCCAGTCATAGCTCATGGCCGGGGTGGTGATAAATATAAAAATTAAAAATACGGCTAACGAAAAAACGCGTGTAGGATATTTCATAATTGATGCCTCAACTGCCCCCAAAAGCCTACAGTGACTGGCATCCCTTCCGGAAACGGTCCCGCACCATCTCCTTGAAAAATGCGGCCCTAACCTGATCAAGAATAAATCATCCAGGATGCAATGTCATTTAGGCAAGTTGCGGTCCATAAATGTTCCACCCTAAGATCTCAACCCAAACCGATTAATACGTCGCCATTGGGGGATAATTCGGGAAAATCCAGTGGATTAGCTGTGGATAACTTGTGGGCGTGAAACACAATATATAGTGTTTTGCCTAATTTTCGTTCTAACGATATAGATGCGTGAATTTATTGACATTTTATAAATAGGTAAATAACTTATTGAAATGTCAACATAATAAATATTACCAAAATATGAAAATGGACGTTGACAGTCCGTTATTTGCTGCCTATCCTTACACCGCAACACAATATCTAGTGGTTGAAGCTTAATGGAAGCCACATGAATTCAACCCAATAGGTTGCTGAATTTATAGAATTTTTTAGCTGCTCCATTATCACAGTGAGTGATATTAAATCAAAACAAAAACACTCTGGAGGTAATAAGGAATTATGAAAGCCGCGTCGTCATTGGAAGCCCTGCAGGCCAGTGTTGAAGATATCCCATTCCAAACCGCGTCCATGGATATCTGGGACAAGAAATACCGACTCAAGAAAAAAGACGGAGAAATCATCGACAAAACTATCGACGACACCTACCAACGTGTCGCCAAAACACTCGCCGACGTGGAGGAAACCGACGCCAAAAAAGCCGAGTGGCGCGACAAGTTTTTATGGGCGCTGCGCCACGGCGCTATCCCGGCGGGGCGCATCGTCTCCAATGCCGGCGCGCAGCAATACAAACCGGCCACCTCCACCATTAACTGCACCGTGTCCGGCACCATCACCGACTCCATGGATAACATCCTCAATAAAGTCCATGAAGCCGGGTTAACGCTGAAAGCCGGCTGCGGCATCGGCTATGAATTTTCCACGCTGCGGCCCAAGGGCGCATTCGTGGCCGGGGCGGGTGCCTATACGTCCGGCCCGCTGTCCTTCATGGATATCTACGACAAGATGTGTTTTACCGTCTCGTCCGCCGGCGGGCGCCGCGGTGCGCAAATGGCCACCTTTGACGTAGGCCACCCTGACGTACTGGACTTTATCAAAGCCAAGCGCGAAGACGGCCGCCTGCGCCAGTTCAACCTGTCACTGTTAATCACCCAGGAATTCATCCAGGCGGTGAAAGACAATGCGCGCTGGAAACTGGCCTTCCCGTTAACGCAAAAAGAAGTCGAAGCAGACAACATCGACATCTATGATCCGGAACAGGTGGTATGGCGTGACTGGCCGGTGAAAGACAAGTACATCAACAACGAAGAAGGCCTGGTCGCCTGCAAGGTTTACAAAACCATTAAAGCGCGCCGTCTGTGGGATATGATCATGACCTCCACTTATGATTATGCCGAACCGGGTTTTATTCTCATCGACAAAGTCAACGAGATGAACAACAACTGGTTCACCGAAGACATTCGCGCTACTAACCCTTGTGGCGAACAGCCATTGCCACCGTACGGTTCATGTCTACTAGGTTCCGTTAACCTCACCCGATTCGTCTTAGACCCCTTTACCGACCGCGCCCGCTTTGATTGGGATAAATATCGTAAAGTCGTCAAAACCTTTACCCGCATGCTGGATAACGTGGTGGAGATTAACGGCTTGCCCCTGGACGGCCAACGGGACGAAATCCATAACAAGCGCCGCCACGGCATGGGCTACTTGGGATTAGGTTCCACCCTCACAATGTTGTGCATGAAATACGGTTCCGAAGACTCCGTTGAGTTTACTGAAAAGGTCACGCAAGAGTTAGCAGTCTGCGGTTGGGAAACCGCGCTGGAACTGGCCAAGGAAAAAGGACCGGCGCCCATCATGGACCAGGAGTTCGAGGTTACCCCCGAAATGCTGCGCAAGCGTCCGGAAATGATGCGCGACGGTTACAAAGCCGGCGACAAGATCAAAGGCAAGGTACTGCACGCCGAATACAGCCGCTACATGCAGCGCGTGGCCGAAGTGGCGCCGGAGTTGGTGGAAGAACTGTCGGACGTGGGCGCTCGCTTTACCCACCACAGTTCCATTGCGCCCACGGGTACCATCTCACTGTCCCTGGCTAATAACGCCAGTAACGGCATCGAACCCAGCTTCGCGCACCACTATTACCGTAACGTAATCCGCGAAGGGCGCAAGAGTAAGGAAAAAGTGCCAGTCTACTCCTTTGAACTGCTGGCCTATCGCCACTTCGTCAACGGCGAAGCGGTGCCGCAACCGGAAGACGAACACGACAACCTGCCGGACTACTTTATTACCGCCGACGACATCACGCCCAAGGCCCATGTCGATATCCAGGCGGCATCACAAAAGTGGATCGACTCCAGTATCTCCAAAACCGCCAACGTACCCACGGATTATCCATTCGAAGACTTCAAGGATATCTACATGTACGCCTACGACAATGGCTTGAAGGGCTGCACCACCTTCCGCTTCAACCCGGAAGCCTTCCAGGGCGTACTGGTCAAAGGCAAAGACCTGGAAAACACCACATACCGCTTCACCCTGGCCGATGGCAACACCGTCGACTTGAAAGGCGACGAAGAAGTGGAATACGACGGCGAAACGCACACCGCCGCCAACCTGTACGATGCATTGAAAGAGGGCTACTACGGAAAATTTTAACGCAAGAAGCACCCAAAATGCCCCGGCTTATTAATAACAAGTTGGAAAACAAGCTGGGGTTTTTAAAAGCATCGCAAGGGCAAGGACATTAACCAACCTATCCCCCCTTTGAAAAGGGAGTAGGGGGGTAAAAAAACAAGGTGGTCATACCCCACCACATCAAACAAGGGTGTAGGGTGGGCACCGCCCACCTTGAAAAGCTTTAAACAAAACTCCCGAAACCCTGGGGACAGTGTAGGAGCCAGCCCTGCTGGCGATAAAACCATTGAAGGTGCCACCAAACCTATACCAGGTTCGCAAGCACAGCAGGCAACTACGGGTTTGTAGGGTGGGCAATGCCCACCAAACAACAAGACAGAAAAAATAACCCAGCGTGGCCAACAACCACAGCAATAAACAAGGAAAAGGACACAGGAGTCACCATGACCATCAAAATCGAC
>JASFOJ010000161.1:0-11365 GCA_050116575.1 Gammaproteobacteria bacterium
ATGTCTGGTCATCGAATACGGTGTTGCCGGAAAATTGGATCTGGTTCAGTTTGAATTTCAGCGCCTGGGATATTTGCTTTTCTTTCTTACCAGGTTTCTCCACAGGGGGCAGTTTGAGTTGGGGCTGCTTTTTAGGCTTAAAAGGTTGCTGCTCAAGCAGGTCCGGCCTCTCGCCGGAGGGCCGTTTGAGTGGCAACAGGTCTTCCTGTGCCATGGAAGCATCGGCACACAGAATCAAGATAATGCCCACTAGTGGTTTAGAATGCCTGTACATGAATTTTTGTTGTAGTGAGTGAACAGTGACACCCGCCTGTAAGTCTGTTTGGGATTACAGGACCCGTGCAGATCATGGCCGCCAGGTGTAACGTTGTCCTATGATGAATATAGTAATCCTACCGTTCCATGGCGTCAGTATAAGCAGGCGGTTTTATGCTAACAACAAGCTTTCCCCAAAATGTAAATAGTTCACACTTGCCGGTTTAATAGTTGGCTTTCACCGTGATAATTTCTTCCTTGCCGCACACTTGGGCATATTCGGATCACTTTATGCCGCGGCATTGGTCAGTTGGCGATAGACGGCGGTGGTATCCGCCGACGGACTGCACCCGGTTAGTGCATTGAAAATCCGAGCGCATTGCTGGTAGATGGCAATGGCTTCCACCCGGCGTTCTCGTTTGATATAGCATTTCATTAGTCGCAAGTAGAATTCTTCGGACAAGGGCTCCACTTCAATACCTTTGCGATAGTAGTCGATGGCCAGATGGCAAAGTTCCTGCCGTTCAAAATAATCGCAGACCTGAATGAGACAACGCATAAACTTGCTTTTAATTTTCTCCCCGTAAGCGACGGACCAGGGCTGTTCATCTTCATTGCCCAGAAAATGTCCCTGGTACAATTGCAGCGCCATGTTGGCGTAACTCTGGACAGTATCGGTGTCGGCGTTGATGCTGTTAATGGCGTCTTTGATTTTGCCCAGCGTTTTTTGCAGCGCCCATACGTCAACCCAACACACTTCCGGGTTCAGGGTAAGGTGACTGTCCGAAAGTTGCAGGGCTTCCATATTGAGCAGTTTACGGATGCGGTGCAGGGTGACGGAAAAGGAGGTATGGGCCACATCACCGTCGGCATCGGGCCACAAGGCATCGTTGATACGTACTTCACCCACGCAACGGCTGCCCAGTGCGATGACAAGTTTCAGCAGTTCGCTGGGTTTGTGCTGGTTTTGCTGGTTATTGCTGGTAAGCAGGCGGCCATTTTTATAAACGTTAAAGTGGCCCAGGGCGGTAATAACAATGGGATAGTGTTTCAGGGCATCTTCCAACAGCGTTTGCCGGTCACTAAAGTCGTGATCGCTATCTGATGACGGGCGAATCGAATGCAGACCGGCCAGGTTGTTACCGGCCTGCGCAGTTGGATTGAAATAGCAGGCGTTTATTTGATTTATGCGATCGGTTTGTAAGTTATGCGTAGGTGAAGCTTTGTACTGTGTTAACGCCATTGTTGTGTCCCTCCATTGATCCAGGTTTGGTTTTGCAAAGTGAGACACGGGGTAGAAACAGAGGGTTTATTCGCTCGGGCAAATTTTGAATGAATAAAATGTGTAGTCCGTACTGCCGGAGCGAATCGCCGGTCAAAGAGTAATCAGTTGGGGTTTTAGCGGTCGCTGCTGTGAGTCGCTTATTGGGAGATTGGCAGTAACAGTGAAGGAGGCGGGTTTTGTGACGGGGTCACGGAATGTCGCGGCAAAACGGTAGGCAGGCCGTTTTGCCGCTGTTTGTAACAGGTGATTAGACTTCCAGGTAGTCGAGAATGCCTTCCGCCGCCTGCCGGCCCTCGTATACCGCGGTAACCACCAGGTCGGAGCCGCGCACCATATCGCCACCGGCGAACACTTTGGGGTTGCTGGTCTGGAATTTAAGTTCGCTGTCGGCCGGGGCCTTCACCCGCTCGCGGTCGTCCACGTCAATGTTAAAGTTCTTGAACCAGGGGGCGGGACTGGGCCGGAAGCCGAAAGCAATAATGACACGGTCGGCAGGAATAATTTCTTCGGAGCCGGGTACCGGCTCGGGACGTCGGCGGCCCCGTTCATCCGGCTCGCCCAGTTGGGTGGTGACCAGTTTGACGCCTTCGACTTTGCCGTCGCCGACGATTTCCACCGGCTGGCGGTTCCACAGGAACTCGACGCCTTCTTCCTTGGCATTGGCCACTTCCCGCTTGGAACCGGGCATGTTGGTTTCATCACGCCGATAGGCACAGGTGACACTTTCCGCGCCCTGGCGAATGGCGGTGCGATTGCAGTCCATGGCGGTATCGCCGCCACCCAGTACCACCACGTTCTGGCCTTGCATGTTAATAAAATCCGTGTCGGTCTTTTCAATGCCCAGCCGGCGGTTGATGTTGGAAATCAAAAAGGGCAGGGCTTCATATACGCCTTCCAGGTCTTCCCCTGGAAATCCGCCTTTCATGTAGGTGTAGGTGCCCATGCCGAGAAACACGGCGTCGTATTCGTCAACCAACTGCTGAAACGGTATATCTTTGCCGACGTCCGTGTTGAGTTTGAATTCGATGCCCATTTCTTCCATGATGTTGCGGCGGTTGGTAACAACATCCTTTTCCAGTTTGAACTCGGGAATTCCAAAAGTGAGCAGGCCGCCGATTTCCGCGTAGCGGTCATAGACGGTCACCTTGACGCCGTTGCGGGTCAACACATCGGCGCAACCCAGTCCTGCGGGACCGGCACCCACGACCGCGACTTTCTTGCCGGTGTCCTGTACATCGGACAGGTCAGGACGCCAGCCCTGGGCAAAGGCCGTATCGCTAATGTATTTCTCAATGGAACCAATGGTTACGGCGCCAAAGCCGTCGTTCAACGTGCAGGCGCCTTCGCATAACCGGTCCTGCGGGCACACGCGGCCACAGATTTCCGGCAGCGAATTGGTTTGATGGGACAACTCGGCGGCTTTTTTAATGTTGCCTTCAGCAATCAGTTTGAGCCAGTTCGGAATATAATTATGAACCGGACAGGCCCATTCGCAATAAGGATTGCCGCAATGCAGGCAACGATCGGCCTGTGAAGCGACGGTTTCCTTATCAAAGGCGCCGTAAGTTTCCTTGAAATCCTTCACACGTTCCTGTGCCGGTTTTTTCCGGGGATCCACGCGCGGCACTTGTACAAATTGAAAATGATTTGCCATGATGTTGTTTCTACTGTTCGCTGTCGGTTTTATGATGCGGTGATCGGCAATATTATCATGCCGCCAGTGTTCGCAGGTCGGCGAGCAATGCGCTCAATTCCGCCGCCTTGGGTTTGACCAGCCAGAACTTATGAATCCAGGACTCAAAATCATCCAGGATCATCTGGCCGCGGGCGCTGGCCGTTTCATTGACGAATTCCCGTAGCAGGTCCTGCAAATAGTTGCGGTACTCTTCCATGGACTCCGGTGACAGCCGGTGGATGTCAATGAGTTCATGGTTGTAGCGGTCGACAAAGGTGTTGTCTTCATCGAACACAAACGCCATTCCGCCGGTCATGCCCGCGCCGAAATTCACACCACACGGTCCCAGCACGGTAATGACGCCACCGGTCATGTATTCACAGCCGTGATCACCTATGCCTTCCACGATGGCAAAGGCACCGGAATTGCGCACCCCGAAACGTTCACCGGCCAGACCGGCCGCAAACAGTTTGCCGCCGGTGGCGCCATAAAGGCAGGTATTGCCCACGATGGTGGTATCGTAGCTGTTAAACGAGCTGTCTTGCGGGGGAACAATTACCAGCTTGCCGCCGGCCATACCTTTGCCCACATAATCATTAGCGTCACCGGTTAATGTCATGTGCAAGCCACCGGCGTTCCAGACACCAAAACTCTGTCCGGCCGTGCCCCGTAACTTGACGTGGATGGGGGCATCGTTCATGCCCTGGTCGCCGTGGCGAACCGCAATTTCCCCGGACAGGCGAGCTCCGATGGAGCGGTTGGTATTGTTGATGTCGTAACTGAATTCACCGCCGGTTTTGTTTTCGATGGCCGGCAGGACGTCGCGAACCATTTGTTCCGCCAGTTCCCCTTTGTCAAAGGGTTCGTTTTTGGGCACCACACAGAATTGCGGTTTGGCAGCGTCGACGTCGCCGTTGGACAATATGGCGTTGAGATCCAGTTTTTGTTGCTTGGGCGTGTTACCCGTCATCGCTTCCAACAGGTCGACGCGGCCAATGATATCGGTGAGCTTGCGCGCGCCCAGTTGCGCCAGCAGTTCCCGCACGTGCTGCGCGACGAACTTAAAGTAGTTCATCACCCATTCCACTTCACCGCGGTAGTGGTCGATACGCAATACGTTGTTTTGGGTGGCGACACCGGTGGCGCAGTTGTTTAAATGGCAAATGCGCAGGTACTTGCAGCCCATGGCAATCATGGGCGCGGTGCCAAAACCAAAACTTTCCGCGCCAAGAATAGCGGCCTTGATAACGTCCACGCCGGTCTTTAAGCCACCGTCCGTTTGCAGCCGCACCTTGCCGCGCAGATCATTGGCCCGCAGAATCTGGTGCGTTTCCGTTAGTCCCAGTTCCCACGGGCTGCCGGCATAATGGACGGAGGTTAACGGACTGGCGCCCGTGCCGCCGTCATGACCGGCAATGGTAATGAGGTCCGCATAGGCTTTGGCAACACCCGCGGCGATAGTGCCAACACCGGCTTCGGCCACCAGTTTGACCGATACCAGCCCGCCGGGGTTGACCTGCTTAAGATCGAAAATCAGTTGTGACAAATCCTCGATGGAATAAATGTCATGATGCGGCGGCGGTGAAATGAGTGATACGCCGGGTTTGCAGAAACGCAACCGGGCAATGAGTTCATTTACTTTTTTACCGGGCAACTGGCCGCCTTCGCCGGGTTTTGCGCCCTGGGCGATTTTGATTTGCATCACATCGGCGTTGCGCAGGTAAGCCGGGGTAACCCCAAAGCGTCCCGAAGCCACCTGCTTGATGCGGGAGCGTTTGTCGTTATCGTAACGGGCCGGGTCTTCGCCACCTTCACCGGAGTTGGAACGGCCACCGAGGCGGTTCATCGCCTGCGCCAGGGTTTCATGCGCTTCCGGTGACAGCGCGCCAAGCGACATGGCAGCGGTGTCAAAACGGGTCACGATGTCTTCGATGGGTTCCACCTCGTTCACCGAAATAGATGTGCCGGGATCGCGAACAGTGAGCATGTCGCGAAACGCCAGTATGGGACGCTCGTCAACCAGGCGGGCAAATTGCTTATATTGCGAATAGTCGCCGGTTTTAACGGCGGTTTGTAAAGCCTGTACGACGTCCGGGTTGTAGGCGTGGTCTTCTCCACCATGAATAAACTTGAGAACGCCGCCCTGATTAATGCTCTTGCGGGGATTCCAGGCAAGCTTGGCCAGTTTGCGCTGGTCGTCTTCGAGATCGTTGAAGTTGGCGCCTTGCAGGCGGTTGGTGGTGCCGCGAAAGCACAGGTCCACCACGTCATTGTGAAGCCCTACGGACTCGAACAGTTGCGCGCCGCGGTAACTGCCAATGGTGGAGATCCCCATTTTGGAGGTGATTTTGTAAAGGCCTTTATTAATCCCTTTGCGGTAGTTACGCATCAGTTCGACACTGTTGCGTTCCTCGATTTCATCGCTCAGTTGCATGCCGATAATGCATTCGTAAGCCAGGTAGGGATAAATGGCGGTGGCGCCGTATCCCAATAGCACGGCGAAATGATGGGGATCCCGGGCGGTGCCGGTTTCCACGATAATATTGGCGTCGCAACGCAGACCTTCCTCGATCAGCCGATGGTGAACAGCCCCGGTTGCCAGTAATGCATGAATGGGCAGTTTGTCCTTGGCGATGTGCCGGTCGGACAGGACGACCAACACGTTGCCGTTTTTAACGGCATTAACGGCCTGGTTACAGACGTTAACGAGCGCATCTTTCAGGTTATCGTTAACCGAATAATTAAGATCAATGACTTCATGGGCGTAGTCCGGGTCCGTTAATGCCAGCAGTTGTTTGAACTTGCTGTTCGACAGGATCGGAGAGTCCACCAGCAATCGTTTGGCGTGCAGCGGTTTTTCCTCGAACAGGTTCTGTTCACGGCCGATACAGGTCGCCAGCGACATGACAATTTGTTCGCGCAAGGGATCAATGGCGGGATTGGTCACCTGGGCAAATTGCTGGCGGAAATAGTCGTACAGGGACCGTACCTGGCGGGACAATACCGGTAACGGTGTATCGTCGCCCATGGAGCCGGTGGCTTCCTGGGATTCTTCCGCCAACACGCGCAATACCTGGTCCTGTTCTTCAAAACTGACATGGAACATCTTTTTGGCGACCTGTAACTGGTCCGGTTCCATGGGCTTGAAGATGTTGGGTTGTTCGATCAGTTGCGAGCCCAGGTGCTCCGCCTGCTCCTTCAGCCATTTACGGTATGGATTGCGGCCCTTTAATTCCTGGTCAATGTCCGCCGGCAGTAGCAGGTTGCCCGTTTTGGTATCAATGGCGATCATCTCCCCGGGCTTTAACCGGCCCTTGGCAACTACGTCCTCGGGATTGTAATCATAAACGCCGATTTCCGAGGCCAGGGTTACATGGCGGTCTTTGGTCATGACCCAGCGCGCAGGACGCAAACCGTTGCGGTCCATGGTGCACGCGGCGTAACGCCCGTCCGTTAGAACGATGCCCGCCGGGCCGTCCCAGGGTTCCATGTGCATGGAGTTGAATTCATAGAAGGCCCGCAGATCAGGGTCCATGGTCATCATGTTTTGCCAGGCGGGCGGAATCAACAGGCGCATGGCACGGAATATATCCATACCGCCGGCGAGCAAGACTTCCAGCATGTTATCCAGGGTGTTGGAATCGGAGCCGGTCATGGACACCAGGGGTCGAACCTCTTCCATTGAAATGTTGGGTGATTTTAATTTATGTCCCCGGGCAATGGACCAGTTGCGGTTGCCCTGAATGGTATTGATTTCACCGTTGTGCGCCAGAAACCGGAACGGTTGTGCCAGCCGCCATTGGGGCCAGGTGTTGGTTGAGAAGCGTTGATGAAATACGCATAACGACGAGGTCAGCTTTTCATCATTGAGATCCTGGTAAAACACCGGCAGATTCTCCGGCATCACCAGACCTTTGTAGGAGATAACCCTTGAGGAAAGACTGGATATGTAAAATACTTCGTCTGTGGGTTCGATGGCTTTTTCGGTACGCCGGCGCGCGATGTATAAGTGGCGCTCAAAGGCGGTTTCATCCATTTCCTTGGGGGCGTTGACGAAAATCTGCTCGATTTGTGGCAGTGTCTTCAGCGCTTCGTCACCACAGGCATCGGGATTGGTGGGTACCGCGCGCCAGCCGGCAACCTCCAGACCTTCCTGCCGCACTTCTGCTTCCAGTTTTTGCCGCGCGGAGGTGGCGAGGGACTTATCATGACTGAGAAAAACCATACCCACGGCATAGTGCTGCGCCAGGGTGAAATTTTCCTGGGCGGCCGCCAGTTGCAAGAAGGCGTCGGGCTTTTTTAACAATAAACCGCAACCGTCACCGGTTTTTCCATCGGCGGCAACGGCACCGCGGTGTGTTAAGCGTGCCAGTGCATGGATAGCGGTTTTCACCAGCCAGTGGCTCGGCTGGTCGTCGGCCTGGACGATCAGGCCGAATCCGCAGTTTTCCTTCTCAAATTCAGGGCGATACAGCCCGCTGGGTATCTTCTTAGTCACTGATATTCCGCTCTAATGTTTGGTTAAAGACTGAAATGGATAAATTGTTGTTTTTTGGTACCTGAGCGAGATGTCAGACCGCTTTATTCAGGCAAATGGCTGGAAATTATACTTTGACCGACTCCGGCATTCAAATGTATAGCGCCAACTGCCTATGATGCTAAATCCTGCCGCAAATTGCCAGCAACGTATTGTTTAAACAATAAAAAACGTACAGATTGGGGGCGTTTTCTATTGGCTGACGCTGCTTCTGCGGTAGTGCTATTGGGATTGGACAATCTCAGATTGAATGGTGCGCATTTGGCGGATCCAGGGTTTTTCCTTGGCCAGACCCGATGGCAGCAGATCAATGGCATTATTGGCTGTCTGGCGATCGGGATATATTCCGTAAGTGAGGTTATGCCAGCCCTTGCCATTGCGCCGGGAGTAGTAGTAGGACAGTTCCTGGTTATCGAGGCGGTATTTCTTGATGAAATTTTCAATGGTGGATTGCCGGTGGCCGGTCACCAGTTGCAGAGTATAGTTATTTGCATCCTGCCGCATTATCCAGTTGGCATCCTTAAGGCGGCTTTCGGTGGCGGGCAACGACAGAGTACTTTTTTGATCATCTTCGTTGGGTGTTGCCGCCGGTGTTTGGGTTGCCATTTGGGCATGTGGCTGCTCGGATGTTTTGGCGGCCACCACCACCGGCTGCGACTGAGAGGCGCCGATGGTATCGGTAGTGTCCGTAGCTTTTGCCGGCGTTGATTTGTTATCCCGGTCCGGGACTTTGTCTTTGGCAAGCGGCGGCAATTTTACCGGTTTGACGGTTTGCTCGCTGTTTTCGTTGACCACGTGCGTTTGCTTGCCGCGATCCTTGTCCTTGAAGAAATAATGAACGCCATATAATCCCGCCATGGCTAATACAACCATGGTCATTACCATATATTTGCTACCGGCCATTTTCTTCTGTTGCGCCGCGACGTGGCTGGTGCGGCGAATAATCGGTGTGGTTTCAAACAGTAATTTGTCCGCTGCTTCGTTGATTTTTTGCGGAATACCGTGTGAGCGTTTGTAGATTTTGGCAATGGTCGGTTTGGTCAGGAACTGCTCCACGTGCATGCCCGCCTGTGACAACCGATGCTGCAAATAATAGCCGGTATGCGCTTCGTTAAGCGGCGGCAGATCGATTTTTCGTACGATCAACTTGTGTTTCTGGTCAAGTTCGGGTTCAGCGAGGGTGATTTTTATTTGCGGTTCGCTGAACAGGATGACGCGCACTGAACAATTGCTGATGGGGTTTTTAAGGGCGGCGATTTCGAGGATCAGGCGCAGAATATGCGTTGGAAACAAATGGGCGTCATCGATAAGGAGAATAACCGGTAACGCCTGTTGCAGCAGACCATCCAGGTGTTTTTTTAAACCGGATAACATACTTAATTTGTTGTTACCGGTGGTGGAAATACCGTAGCCCATGTTAACTCGTTGAAGAAATTGTTCGTCGGTCATCATGGGGTGGCTGTCGATCTGGCAGATTTTCCAGTGGTCGCCCGCATTGTTGATAAATTCCCGCATAAACATGGTTTTTCCCATACCTTTTTCGCCGGTCACCACTAATAATTCGTGGGTATACTGGGTCAGGTGTAACAGGATATCGAGCCGTTGCTTGCGGGTGGGCTCGGAGTAATACATGTCATCTTCCGGGGTCTCGGAAAAAGGCGGTCGGTGCATACCGTAATGCGCCAGGTATTCCGGAAGGTCTGCTTTCTTTTTGAAAACACCGATCACAAAATTTTTACCACTTCATTAATTACTAGGATTAGTTAATAGGGGTGTTTGTCACCTTCCACAAAGGCAACGTGGTAACCCCGGTTAATGTTTTTATCGCGCCATCTTATCATGGCGTCCAGTGCCTGTTCCTGGCTTGAAAAATTTTCCCGTTTAACGGTTCCCGGCGAACCCTGTCGCCCCGATTCGCGAATCAGGGTCCATCCACCCATTAAATCTTCCTGCAACACCAGGTGAACAAAACGCACGATGCCGGACTCTGTCGGTTGGGATTGCAAATAGATACGCATATTCTCGCACCGCCGCGGCTCCGTCAGGTAAGTTTGAGTGGATTAAAAATCCGTTCATATTCCCGGATGGCGTAACGATCCGTCATGCCGGCGATATAGTCAGCAATGACAATAGCGCAGCCCGTTTCGCCGATGGTGTCGAGTTGCTTGCGGGCACTGTCACGGGTTTCCGTGGGCAGCATTTTAATGTCATCCATAAAAGCTTCAAACAGCGATGAAACGACATTTTGCGCTTTTTTGCTCATACGTTGCACGCGGTAATGTTGATATAAATGGTGCCGCAGGGTCTTTTTCAACTTTTGGGTCTTGGCTTTCATGCTATCGCTGTAGGTGGCAACGGGGGTTGGCAGCGTGACTAAGTCCTCGCGTGACCCGGGCTTTACCGCGTTGATACGGTCGGTCGTCGCCTGTAAAAAATCGGTAATCTGACAGTTAATCATTCGCCGGATAATTTCATGAATAGCCCGGCGTTCGTGTATGCCCGGGTAACGGTCCATGACTTCATTGTACTGTTCGTTGAAAAGCTCAACTTCCCGCATCTGGTCGATGGACAGCAGCCCGGCCCGCAAACCGTCATCCACATCGTGACTATTGTAGGCGATTTCGTCGGCGATGTTGGCAATTTGTGCTTCTATGCCGGGTTGTTGCTTGTTGATAAACCGTTCGCCCACGTCACCCAATTGCCGGGCGGTTTTTAATGAACAGTGTTTAAGTATGCCTTCCCGGGTCTCAAAGGTCAGGTTCAGGCCGTCGAACTCGGCATATTTTTCTTCCAGGTGATCGACGATTCGCAGTGATTGAAGATTATGTTCAAAACCACCGTACGCGCGCATGCAGTCATTGAGCGAATCCTGCCCGGCGTGGCCGAAAGGTGTGTGTCCCAAATCATGAGCCAGAGCGATGGCTTCGGTTAATGCCTCATTGACGTTCAATGCGCGGGCAATGGTACGGCTTATTTGCGCGACCTCCAGGGAGTGGGTAAGCCGGGTGCGGAACATATCACCTTCGTGATTCACGAATACCTGGGTTTTGTATTCAAGGCGGCGGAACGCGGCAGAATGCACAATCCGGTCACGATCGCGTTGATATTCAGAACGGTTATTGGGCGGTGTCTCCTGATACCGCCGGCCGCGTGAAACCGCGTCAATCGTTGCATAGGGGGCTAGTTCCGTCATGTACCTGTCCGGTTTGACCTGTATTCACCTAACTATTTTGCGTTTGCATTTTGTACAACATAACATTTAACCACAGTGTTGTTGCAATACCTGAGTTAACAATGCCGGGTCAAAGTCGCTGCAAACAAACGCATTGCCCAGTTGTTTTAACAGTACCAGGTTGATGTCTCCGGCAGTCACTTTTTTATCCACGGACATCAGGTCCAGATATTGCGCTGGTGTCATATTTTGGGGGCCGTTAACCGGCAAATTAGCCCTTTCGATCAATGTGGTTATCCGCTGCAGATCCGATTCGCTAATCCATCCGTGGGCGGCAGACAGTTGCGCGGCCATTACCATTCCCGCGGCAACCGCCTCGCCATGCAGCCAGTTGCCGTAGCCGGTGCCGGCTTCAATGGCGTGACCGAAGGTGTGGCCCAG
>JASFOJ010000162.1:0-11309 GCA_050116575.1 Gammaproteobacteria bacterium
CAACCAGAAATTTCCAGAAATTGCATCGCGACGCCTAGCAGAATGACTACAACACTCGGCGGTAAAACAGCAAATTATTTTATTAGATTGATAGAGACTTATCTGCCAAGCCAGGCAGCCTGGATTTAGATTGCGAAATCCAGGGCATTTGACCTGGTGTTTATGGATAGAATTTAGTGTGTAACGAGAGACAATTCGCATCAATCGGGACGATTGCTGCGATCTTAAATTGCCCTTTTTGATATCAAAAAGGGCAATTTAATCATTATTATTGTCACCTACATTCATTGCGGTGTTAAGTTTCGTCACCCGTGAGTTGCATAGACACAAGCTGGTAATTTTTTCAGAAAAACCGCGCACTTGATTAGTTTGCTGTTAACAAAATCAAAAACCGTGTAAGTTTTCGATTTCCGCGCTTAATTTACCGCCAATAATACGGCTTAGTGTATTGGATATTACTTCGACATCATTATCAAATGAGCCATGTGCCAACGGGATGACTGTATGACCGTCAGATATTTGTTCCGATTCGTGAATTTTTGGTTCATTGATTTCACTGGCGTAGTTACGCCAGGAAGTTACTTGTTTCTCATATAGTTTGTTCCACATATCCTGAGACTCTGCGCGTTTGTGCCATACGCCTTCCATGCCCAAAATTGGCGTTTTGTGGCTTTGTTCAAGAGCCCGGCTTACCAGGTAAAGCAACGATTTACCATAAGGACCAACGGAATCCGCTTGTTCACGTTCATCGCTTAAAATGTCAAAATGTAAACCGTCGTATACCAACGTGCCTGCCTTAAGAGCTGGAACATAATGGCTAAGTGCAAAATCCACGGTGCACGCGGGTGCAAATAAGGAACAAGTTCGCACTTTGAGTTGTTTTTGCGGTAGATCGTCCAATAAATGACCCAGCAAAATAGAGCCGGCAGAATGCCCAACGAAATGGATCTCCAGTTCGGGAATTTGTTTTTGTAATGCTTCCAATTGTTGTGCGACCATGCTTAATCCGGCACCTTCCCTAATACTGGCGGCCGCGTTTTGTTTCATTTGAACCCAAATTGGTTTTACCAGTAGTTGCTCACATGCTACCTCAATCGAACGATCTTTAGCATCGGCTAAACGTCGTTTCAATTCGGTTGCCCAGCCTCGAGCTGGCTCCGTTTCCGATGGCAGGAAGAACCGGTTCACAGCGTCCTTTAGCATGCCGGCAATACTTTCCTGAAATCCGGTCCGCCAGGTGATAAACAACGGGTACACACCATTTTCAACAAAATAAGGCGCCATGACTCGTATGCGTTTAATAGACGCCTCTTCGTTATTCAAACCACCGTGCGCGTAAATCGCAATTCTGGGCGTTTGTTGGTCCTTTAACCAGTTTAGTGGTAAGTTAAAAGCCGTCTCTTGCACCGCGTCGCTCGCTTTTTCAAGATCAAGAAAACGATTCAAAGGCCGGCCATCATTTCCGAACACAACTGTATGTTCATAGGCTTTGTTTTCGTCAAATGGCTGCACTGCTTTGTTTTTATATTCCGGTTTACGATCCGCAACATCAGAACTCCAAAACCACGCGGCTTTCCCAGCGACTATGTCTTTTAGCGCTTTGCTGCTACGCGTGCGAACTGCTATGTTAGTTTCCATAGGTGCACCCAAAACTGCTGTCCAGGCATCGGTACCATGCTGTATCCAGTCTTCATAGGTCAACAATGCAAAACCAAAGTAGCCCCACTTAGGTGACCATGAATTCTGTACAACAAAGCCTTGCGAGTTGTAGCCGGTAATGGCAAATGCATGACCACCGGTCTCGCCTTGGGTCAATTTAATGACCGGTAATTTTGTTGTTTCTTCAAGGAACCATCCTTTGTGAACCTTCGCGGAAACATAAATCGCTCCTACTTCATATATAGCCGCTTGCATATCGGCAATTGAGTCCTTGTTCACGCGATAATATGCCCCTAACGGACGATGCGCCGCGTCTTGTTCCCAACCAGGTTTCGGTCGCTCGAAATGCTCCGCGGAGTAAGGCCACTTTTCCTCTAAACACACGCCGTGTCGGTGCCAACCCTTCATTGCACCGCGGCAACTAGAACCTTCATAATCTTCACCCTGCCATTCGTCATACACCTTGGCCATTTGGTACAGCATGCGCGGGCTAACTTTCTTTAACGGTACCGCCTTTCCAGCCCGATGGCCATTGAGGTGTTGTGTATATAGTAAATAATTAATTACTGCGGCTAATCCGAAGCCAGTGCATGAACCTTCTTTTCCCTGGTCGAGTATTAACTGATGCGTTTCGGTATAGTCTTTAAGGAATTGCTTAATCTTTTTGGGGTCAGGATATTGTTCTGGCAAAGAAACCAATGGCGGTTGATAAACCCTGTCGCGATAGTCAATACGATCCGGGCGTGCATCGAATTTTCGATCATTAATAGACACAATAGGCATGATTTCTCCTCCCATATATATGCTCGAGGAAATATTAGTCGATGATCTTTGAGTTACAACGTTTTTATCGAATTATATTGACTTAGCTCACGAAAAAGGTGAGAACGAATGAAGAGCCTTCTTTTTATTCATTAGAACCGACAAACTTGCTGCTTGATTTAAGTGCTCAATAAATGCACTTTAATTTTGCTACTAGGTTCCAGTTGGGGGAGCCGATGTTTCTCGTCAAGTATCATGACTAATTCCTCGCCCACCATGCCAGGATTGCAAATGCGGCTTTCCCGTTATGCAAAATTGTGCTGCCTGGGTTGGTATTCGCGCGCTTTGCAATAGTAGTCGTCCTGGATCAATTCTGGTGCTTCATCCCATAAGCGCGGTTTCGATATCAATGAAGGACAGCGTAAGTCTGATATTAACAATTTCGTTAGTCTGTTTATTTTCATCATTAACACGCTGCGTAAGTCCGAATTATCTTCTCAAGTATCCATGGTATTGCGTCGCTGTCTTTGAAGGACGTACCCATACGTGCCAACGTAATATTACGAGTTGTGATCACCAATAATAATTGCTTAACTCCCATTCAGCTTGGATAATATCTCATCGCTAATTTCTGGTGAAAAAATCTACAAAAGGCACGAGAGTTGAGCTTGTTTTTTGTATGCTATCGAATATGAACGCTGATCATTTAATAGAATACGCAATTGGCGCTGTTTCACTCGTTAATCCACCTCATAAAGTCCAATATCTTCACATACGCCTT
Organism: Gammaproteobacteria bacterium; assembly: GCA_050116575.1. GTDB lineage: Bacteria > Pseudomonadota > Gammaproteobacteria > SZUA-152 > SZUA-152 > JAKEGK01. The sequence continues at coordinate 3,203 of JASFOJ010000162.1, forward strand.
TAACACATAATGAAACCAGGATAGTTTGCTATTATTTATAGGAACAGCATCAATAGCCCAGTTTAAGCTTGGGGAGCCAATAGTGGACGAGACGAAGAACGTACGAAAATCCGCTGCGAAACCTTCCAAATCACGCAAAACTCGCAAAGTTGCGCCGCAGACCGCGAGAAAGCCCGACCTAAGTGATATAAAGGCGAAAAGCTCAAAGCGCCAAGCTCAGCAAAAAAAAGCGCATTTAGCATCTGTAATCCCTCCAGGCGAAACTGGCAACAAACAGTCAGATACTATCACCAAAGAAAAAAACGACCATGGTACCGCCGTTCCTGATGTCGGAGCATTGAACAAAGTCCGTGGGTTATTCGCAAAAATCGCCGATCTGAGCGCGCTCACAATAAGCGACGGTTCACCATATTTCTCCAAAGCGTTACTCACCACACTACAAAGAGCCGGGGAACAAACAAGCCTTGTTTCACTGGAACAACACGCCGTTGTAGACCCGGCCGCATACTTGCGGGCAGCCATCCTGGAAGGACTTGAACCACCGGATAAAAGCCGCAAGTGGCGATCCGCAAATGAGTTTTTAGCAACTTGGTTGACCGAACAAAACATCCCACTTGCTGACCAAATTGAGTCGGTGCTACCGTCGGAAACACGGCCCACTGGCGCTGCCGTAGCGGAAGCCGTCACCAACCCAGAACTAACTGATATTCTCATCCATGCTGCAGAGATCGTGCAGACAACGCATCGAAATCAAAAGCGCATTGATGTCCGCCACGTTTTAACGGCGCTACTGTTAGCACCAGCCGGCCGCGCGGCTTTCAATACGCTTGCTCTCATTTCGGAGGAACCAGTCGTCTTTTTCAGCCGGTGTCGCGATCGCTTTTTGGAACATATTCTGTCGCAAGCCGCTCCCGATGAAAGTGAGACCGCATGGCGAGAATTGCTGAGTGAAGAACTCCAACTTGATCTGCCACCTGGCACTATTCCCACACCTATTACCGTGTTCAATCCAGCCTACGCCTCGGATACGGTAACTGCGCAAGATGACGCCCTTGGGATTATCCACGACGTGCGCGCTTTCGCGGAACTCATTTGCCTGGAAGATCTGGAACCGCCACTGTCTATCGGTTTATTTGGTGATTGGGGATCCGGAAAAAGTTTTTTCATGGACAAATTGGCCACGGAAATCGACAATATTACGCAGGATGAAGCCGCGCAAGCCTCCGGTACTTTTGTATCCAACGTTGTACATATTAAGTTCAATGCCTGGCACTACGCAGACGCCAATCTATGGGCCTCTCTCACGGCCGAGTTTTTCGACCAACTGCGTGTCGGCGGTTACCGGGCGCAACTAGGTAACCTCTATGGCAACTTGGTAAAAGAAGTTGCCGCGCGGGTTGGAGACGCTGAGTCGGAAGCCACAACATTAAATAATCGCCAGTCGTCACTGAATACCGAGATCGAAGATGCTGAGACGCAACTAGAACAGGTTGAGCAAGAACAGCAAAACCTGCCGGAAACAGTGTTCCAGTCAGAGGTCACTACGTTTCTCGATAATTTTTTAAAACACCACCAGAGCGACATTGCCACGGCAGTCGAAATACTGGATTTGGATCCAAGTATCGCCACCGACCCAAAACGATTGCGCGAAGAAGCCCGTCGCGTTGCCGAACTGCCTGGCAAACTTCAATTGTTTCAAAACGCATTGCTCGGCGCACTGCAATTAAAAGATCCGATCGCCGGAAGATTTCTCTATACGGCGCTGGGATTCGGTATCATTTCCGCATTGTTATCCAGCATCGACATTAGCGCCATGCTCACAAATCTTGGCAGTATCCTCACGCTTTTCGGCGGTGTCTGGAAAACCTTTCAGACCACCAGCCCTCTTATCGCCGCCAGCACCAACTATAGTGCCGATGTACGGGCCAAGGAGCGGGAAATTAACGCCAAACTGGCCGCCATCAGGAACTCCATTGACAACCTGCGCGCAGAACGCAAAAGAGTACAAGCAGAACAAGCCACACGTCGCGCGTTCCTGGACCGCTACGCTCCCGGGGGGGTACAATCCGAATCACCCGCTGCACTACTTCAATACTTTCTTTATGAATCAGAGGATGCCCGTCAATTCGAAGAACATATCGGATTGGTTTCTCGCGTACGTCGTGCATTTGAGATTCTCGACAGCATAATGAAGGAACAAACGACACAATCTGGTCAACAATCAAACCTACCCTCATTAGACCGCATTGTACTTTACATCGATGACCTGGACCGCTGCCGCGATGAACAGGTCGTGCAAGTGCTTGAAGCCGTACATTTGCTGCTGGCATTTGACCTGTTTGTTGTCGTTGTAGGGGTCGATGCCCGCTGGCTTGAACAGTCCCTGGTTCGATTCTACAAGGACCAACTGTCCGTAAAATCGAACCGGCAAGAAAACAAGGCTGGCGTGCTCGATTACCTGGAAAAAATTTTCCAGATCCCCCTATGGTTGCGTCCATTAAACTTCGGCCAGGGTGGAAATTACAACCGCCTGGTCGATTCCCTGATTGGCTCGGATGTTATTCGGCTGGAAGACGCCCGCAGCGGCATCGACAATCTTGATGTGGTGCCCGGCACTGAGCCGATGACGGAAATTCACCCAGTAACCGTAACACTCCCCGAGATCCCGGAAGAACCCCCCGAAGAAACGCGCAAACGCATACAGCTAAGCGAAGATGAAGTTACATTGATGAAAACATTGGGGCCCGTGGCAGGTAAAAGCCCACGCGCAGTCAAACGTTATATAAATTTATACCGACTGCTACGTTCCCAACAACGTGGCGCCGAACTCGAAGTGTTTTTAAGGGGTAGCGCAACCCAAAGTCCCATCTACCCTGGCGTTCTATTGCTACTGGCCATTGAAGTAGGTCTCGAACCTACCCAGGCAATAAACCTGACGAAAGCGATTCGCCATCTACCGGCTGACGAACCAATTTCCACGCTCTACAATACCTCTTTGCTTGAAGGTAAAAAAAGCAAATCAACGCACGCCGAGCAAGCTAAAGAAGCACAAGAATATCTGATGCAATTCTGGCACTCGTTGGCCCTTGACGAACAAAAAGCATTTACAGACGCTTTTAAAAGCGTTTCTGAAAGAATGGGGTCAAAAGGCGTGATAGGCACGCTACACGAACAACTCAACGGTGTTATGCGTTACACATTTCGCCGTACTTCATAATACTGACGGCAATATACAAAGTGATATCGCGCCAGATTTGGAAGTGGTAACGTCCTTAAAAAAATACACAGACTCGCCACATACTGAGGACCCCATTAAACTAGAAACAATTGCTCTCCGTTTCTAATTTTTACTTTTTTTCATAACAACTTCTTTTTGATATTAAAAAATGCAATATAACCGTCATGTTAGGCGGTAAAATCCGATGCTTTTTTCGCTATCAAGTCATTGCGCAGGTCCGGGCTTACACTTTCCTCAAACGTTCATACTTCGATCACGGATTATCGCGGCACTTCAATCCCCTCAACTGTTCTCAATCAAAGCTCAATCACTGCGAGAGCATCAAAAGATACTTCCGATGTTCCTTTTCCAATGCCGCCAGGTTGGTGGAACTGAAGGGCGATCCTGTCATTGTGCCGCCTTTTATTTCGACACCCTCACGCAAACAACTGGCTACTTCACTTAGAAGCTTTGGATAGGCGGTATTGGTAATATCACCGCTGTTACGGCCATGCAGGAACTTGGTCGATGCCTTGATTAAGTCCGGCGCACAGGTTTGCTTTTTGATATCCGGCTGCTGGCGGTACAATTGCCTTTGCCAACGTACCATCTGTTCGATATCCGCAGCATCACCCTTTTGTAGTTGCAGCTGACTTAATTGCGCATCAATACCATTGAGCAGGCTTGAAAGTGCCATCAGCACAGTCGACGCGGATTTTTGCGATGCGACTTCTGCCAATAAGGCCTTTAATTCGAAAGGGTCTCCGGCTTTGAACACGCCAATCTTGTCAAGTCCTTCTTTCACGCGGGGCAACAATTTCTTGTGTACGAACTTTACGAAATCGCCCGACGACAGCGCGGCAAGTTTGAAGTACTCATCCATGGACCCCGTATCAACTTTCCTTAGCCCTGATTCAAGACGGATTAGCACTGCGCGCTGGGCCAATAAACTGTCCCTCATCGCCTGCTTCAGTGAGGCAGACCGAAGCCCAACAGCAAATCCGCTGACCGCGCTGTTTCCCGCCAGTTCATCGATACCCACGGAGGCTGTAGCGCCGTCCTTAAGTCCACCCGTTTGTACCCTGATAGCTACCCAGCGGTTCTCACCTGGCTGTAAGCCCTGCAAGACAAAGCCAGCGCCATCTTTAGCTTCCAACTTCACTGGTTGCTCCCCCCCAATAGAGTGGACAGTGACATTGCGAAGGTAACGTTGCGAGATTTTTTCAATATTGATCCGTAACGGAACGTCACGCCTTGCCAAAGCGGGATTGTGCACGATCGCCCAGTCGGTAACACTACCACTGCTGCTGGCCGGAATGGTCGTCAAATGCATATTACGCTGCGCTTTATTGTTGTCACTGATCACACGCAGATCGGTACCGGTGCTCCAACCCGGTGTGTCGCCTTCCAGGGTAGGCGGTACATAGGGATCCCCGGTTGAACTGATCTCCACCGCCAGGCAAAGATGGGTACTCGCCGTGGCATTCAGATGCCAGTGGTAGGCACTGCTGATCCAGGGCCCGGCCGTACCATCGGTGGTTATCACCGGATCGGGATCGGGAAAGGTAACGTTCGGATCGCCCGTCGTTGCATCCACATAATTGCTACCCGTTCCAAAGCGTGAAACCAGAAAATGCGCTGTTACAGAGCTTACCGGGCCGGTGGTATTGCGCCTGACGCGTGCGAAGGCCCAGTTGTCGCCAACGTTACCGGCACCATTACCCGCATCTTCGTTGCTGGGTTGATCGTTAACGAATGCCCCCGGGGTCGTGCTGCGCCGATTCCACACATCGCTGGTAGAATAAAAATTGCCGTGAGTAGAAGGCTCCACGCCGGTATCGGCGTGGGTCGCATCCGTCGTCCAGTCACGCACATAGAAATCAACATTTTCTGGCACCGTTTCAATTTCGAAAAAATAAGGATCGATGGATGTTGCAACCGTGGTGGTATGACTACTATCGGTGTAAAGCTGATGTGAGGTCCAGTCGACTTCGCGTTGAAACTGGACACCGGTCATAAAATTCGCCGTATCGGGATAGTTGCTGGCCGAAAACATGCCAATGAAATTCTTACCGGCACTGACCAACGACGCGTAGTCGCCGACATAGACATTGGAACCGATAGTACCAACCGGGGTGGTCGCATCCTGGTCGGCAAGTAACACACCTGGTGTATCAAAGGTAGTGGCATCCGCGTCAGTGGTCCTGACTAAATGGGTTTCCCACCGGTTGGATACCACGCGTTGATACAACACGCCGACGGTACCTAAGGAATTGATCGCAATCTGTGGATTCATGGCGTTGGTCACCGTTAGCAGGTCCCCAGACCAGTTATCACCACGATCAATTGAACGCCGCACGTGAATGGTTTCGGTATTGAGACCGCCGCCGCCCCTGTCACCCCATGCTACGTAAACCCGATCGCTGTCACGTGGATCAACGGCAATGCTGAGGTTACTGGCGCCCAGACGCTGTTGTCCCATTGTGCCCTTTGGCATGGTAATAGCAGTTGTCACGAAACGCCCTGCCACACTATCACTGGGATCGGTTAAATCCGTGAATGGGCTTGTGCCTAATCCCCAGTTATCGTCGCGCACCACCACGATCCGTGGCTGATTCGCCGAACCCGACCAGTTGGAAATAAATGCGGCGTAAACCGTACCATCAAGGTGCGGCGCGGGTACCTGCGCAAAACCGTCCTGGCAACTGGTGTTACGCGCCTCAATGAGTTCCTGCGTAAAGGTGGGCGCGGCAACCTTGGCATCCTGTGACATGTCAAGGGTCGAGGTGCGTCCCGATGGGACAATGCAGCCATAACCGTTATTGAACCCTACATAAAGTTTATCCTGTCCGTTCAACAGGGAAGACAGCGCTTTGGCGTGCGGTTGATCGACATTACCGGTGCGCGTATCGAGCGTGGTCATAACAGTGGTACTAAACGGATCCTGTGCACGTAATACGGTCACCGGGTATCCGGCAGTGACGGCGCTAAGCGTTCCGCCGTACAACCAACTGGTCTCGTGTGCCGGAGCACCGCTGAGCGTGGAACCAAAACTGATATTGATATCGCCGGTGGGAAACCCATTACCTATCTTGCTTGGGACGATAAACGCCAGCGTCCAGGTAGCACCACGATCGGTTGAAACATAAACAGGTGCCGTCGCGGTAACCATCGGTGCCTGGGTAAGATTGTCCCAGGTGAAGGCCGAACCGACGATACGATTGTAATCATCCGGATCGACAGTGATGGTGGGTTCCGAGTCCTGGTTGGTTTCACCACTGCGGATATTGGGCACCATATTGACCAGGCGATTTTGAGCCATGGCGGGCACTGCTATCACAACGATCAGGAAAGTGGCCGCAAAAACCGAGCAACGTGTTAAATGACGCATTATTGCACCTCCTTCCCAAGCAGTTTACGAACGCGCGACTCGTCCGATGGTGGTAACACATCAAATGGCTGGGTCACCAATACCGCGGGTTGCTTTTTAATAAATGCAGTGACTCCGGTCACCCGCATCAGTTGTTCCTGCTCTTTGGCCGGCCTGTGTGCGATAAAAATGCCCTCCTGACCTGCTTTCAGTTTGGGAGAATTAAACCACATAATGTCGCGACTGGAAGGAAAGATAACCATAACCAACGCATCCTTGTCGGCGCCTCGCAGCGGCATAAGAACCCTGACTGCCGCCACATGCCATTTAGGATCGTGTTCACTGTAGGATTCACGCGGCTGATCTTTCTTATCCGTGTCACTCTCAAGCGGTTTCTCATTCTCGACCTTGCCGAGAAACACAACACTGGCGGCGTCGAGGCGATCTAGTACCGGTTTGTCGCGCCGCGTCTGCAACCCAAGTTGTAAACCGGCATCCGCCGCGGCTTTTTCGGCGAGCATTTCGCCTTCATCAATCATGGTCAGGGTTTTACCGGCGAAACGTGGATTGCCGAAAAATACCGCCTCTGTGCCAACCCGAAATCGACCCGGACCACTGAGAATCGCGGTCATTTTTCGTCCGTTTTGGTCACCGGTAATTTCGGCGCCGGCATACATGCGCGATACTTTCACCACCACTGTATTGCGGGAGGCCTTTAAAAGTGGTTCCTCGCTAGCGTTGGTTTTGATTACCTTACCACTCACGACAATGGAAGAGCGTTGCGCAAGATCTCTTATCGATAATGACGTGGGCTCTTTCGGGGGCGTAGAACAACTGAGCAGAGTGAAATTAAATAGCAGGACAGATAATAACCGCATACGTTTTTTCATGCGCCCTCCCAAGGCTTATAAATCGCCCAGACAAACAGCTATTCTCGTCCGTGGCTACACAACGTACTATCGGAGAAGGAAATTGGTCAAAGAAACTGACGATAAGTAATACATCATAATAATGTCAAAAAACATCAATAGCACAATGACGCAGATCAACTTACAAAACTGCTAATTTACAAAAATGAACAACAGTTGTTGTTGGTAAATTTTAAAAAATGAGGAGAAAAATACACCATGTTACAAATTAACTCATGTCGGCGACAATTAAGTTCCTTTATGTCATAACCTCAACAGTAATGACAAAACCATTGGTCATCTCTCATCACCGATGATTAATCATGAATAATGCTTCTCAGTGATTTATATGTAGTTAGCAATTTTGCTGGATCACTGAAGACTAGATTTCTTTCACGCTAGTAATATAACGTCTCATTTATCACCTTGTTATTTTATTGCTGAATTACCACGATAATTATCATACTTTTTTGTTCTATATCATTTCGTGAATTCAATTTGTAAGTGCAACTCGAGCCTTTGGTCAAAATGGGTAAGCTGCGGTAACATCACGGCTTTTCTCACCGACCAAAGTAAGAGGAGCACGTATGAGAGGCTACACACAGCTTACCC
>JASFOJ010000163.1:0-11270 GCA_050116575.1 Gammaproteobacteria bacterium
TTTAACTCAACACCGGGCAACCGGACATCAACGGCTTTGCCCAACAGGTGCATGCTGCGTTTGGCGACGCCGTTGCTGTTGCGCCGAAGCAAGGTATTGGTTCTCGGGGAACGATAACCGGAGATGATATGATAGGCGTTGTTTTTTTCCACTTTATTCTGCAACACATAAAGCAGATCCAGTAACTGCTGATCGATGGGTTTGACATCGCCGGTGCGATGGTCACGCAGCAGGTGGTTAATGGCCGTCAATTCTTCGTTGATATAATCACCATCGGCCCAGTAAGTGGCTTTGAGTTTCTCACCGGTGTGCAGATTGTAAAATTTCAGAATACGTTCGTTGGGTTTGACGATGCCGGCAAATGTGGTGGGTGATACCAGGGAGACGGTAGCCCCAATGGCGGCTTTTAAAAAGTGACGTCTGCTTTTCATATCCTTGTCTCTTTGTTATGTAATCCTCGCGTAAAGTAAAATTAGAAGCTGATTCCTTTGTATAGTTTCGTCCAGCAGGCGAGATTATTCAATTTCATTCATCCGCGCAGCCATTCATTGAAATCTATGCGGACAGGGATAATTAGCAAACAATGTTGCAAAAGAAATTGAAAATCGATGAATTGGATATAAAATAATGAGTGTAAAAAAGTTTAAATGGGCCGAATAACTATTTCACAAGTTCGAGACAGTTTTTTTTATCTTGGCTAGCGTCTTCTGTAACCTGCCAACACAAACAGCAACAGCGGTAAGAAGCTGAAACGTACCTCTCGACAAATCGGCGATAACCCGGGATATTTGATTAAATCGTACGAATCACAAACTGCTTTTTGATTCCGACATTTCAGAAAGAATTGCCTCTTTCTGCTTTAAAGCTTTGGTTTTAATATCATCCGGTAATTTGTTTTGAGCCGTTCGGTACATAGACTGTATTTTGTCAAACAGAGCTTTTTGTGATGCATCCCCTCTCAATTTATCAACTGCTATATTGCACCATGCGAAACCCTCAACTAATAATGCAGCCCCATATGTTGGATTCGTCGAAAAACTGCAATAAAGGCCCATTGCACGGGAACTTCCCTTTACCGCCGCTCTTCGTATCCATATAAAACCGTCCGCTAGAGTACCTATTGAAGACCACTTTGGATCTTTATCGAGGGACTTTGCGTTCCGAAGCAAAAGCACCCCTAGCCGAAACATTCCTTCGGAATAACCTTGATCAGCTGCTTTTTTGTACCAGTTGCCTGCGTCAACATTGGATTTGGCCAAACCATACCCATGCTCATAAAGATATCCAAGCCTGACTTGTGCGTAAGGGACCTTTTTTTCCATTGCATGTTTTTTTGCTAAAGAAACGGCCTCATCATATTTTTCATCCCTGATTAAATCATCTAATCGCCGCAATTCACTTATCAGTTGCGAAAAAAGCTGCTCTTTGAAAGAGGCGACTAAATTAACCTTTTCGATACTGTTAAATTTTTGATACTTATCCGTAAATGCTTTTGTTGTCGTGCCAAATTTATCTTTAAGTGATTTCAATTGCCATCGTATCGTATATTGTGTTACGCCGCTCGTATATGAGGTTTCCCCAATATAATCGCCCAGATAGTATGCTTTTCCCGCTTGCAGGTGTAACTTGATAATTGGTGACTCCGGATTGAGTTTCTTCTCGAAAAACACCTTACCAACATCACTCATGTATACAACACTGCCGAATTCATAGTCTCCTGCAGGTACTTCAACTGCATATATATCATTTTCTGTTTCAAAACCTATGTATTTTTCTGTTGCCGAGTTTTGATGTATTTTGTGCAGCAATTTAAGGGCAATATTATAAGAACTTGCAGTAGAACCATCGCCGTCAATATGGAATTTTCCATACACATAGGAAGATTCCGCATTGACTGCTGCGTCTCTTTTTAGAGCCACTTCGGTTGAAACACACCCTCCTGTAGCCACCAATACACAAGCGATAAATAAATAGAGAAGGTTTTTATCAAGTACCGGCAATGTTTTTGTTGTAGTCATTTCTGCAAGTTTCTCATAACATATAATAGGTTTATAGATTGTCTACATTCTTTTTTGATAACCAAACATCAAAGCAGACGAACTAAGCTCCAAATCACCCAACTGATCCAGCTTAATATCCGGATATTTAACATATTCTATATGAATCATGCTTGACGAAGTAATGTTAAAAAAAGCACCAAGAGAATAACTAACTCCTCCGCCACTATCACCGTAATCAAAACACTGCACGAATTGACCACATAAATCCAGCTCTTCACCGCCACCGCTAAGTTTGTCGGATTCTTGCAACGACATTTTCAATTGGGAATAGCCGACCGACCCGGTCAAATTGAGATTTTCTGCGATCGGATATTCACCTCTCACCGCCAGTGTAAATACATTTTTTAACTTTGCCTCAATTGCGTAAATTTCCGTAACGGTTCCCAACACAGGATCTTGAGCGAAAAAAAATGACTCCTGATAGGCTTCATCCATGTCAATGCCGAAACCGATATTGAACTCCAAGGCAACATACGGAGTTATAAATTTACCGAAAGATAAAGTAGCAAGTGGTGGCTTTGCATCCAGAGCAGTTGCGCTAACATCCATCATTCCAATATCAACACCCAAGTAAATGCTGTCTTCAGCAAATGATGTGGTAGCAACAGAAAATGGCAACAAATATCCAAGGCAGGCGAAAAAAATACGGTTTTTACACATTTCAAGTTCTCCCCGTAAACTGTAAAGCACGAGTGCCAATACAGTAATTTTTATTATTTAATTTAATTTTTATCTTAAAGTTACCGTTCCAGACAGATACTATTTTGAAATATCAAAACTTGCAACTGGGTACGGCCGTTTTTGCAAATGATACTCTATGTGGTCGTTAACTAATGTAAAATATTACCACATTGTTAATATTTGCGTATCTATTTCGATAAATTAGGCGTCAAATACTCCAAAATATTTCCTAATTCATCCAGCAAATTTAGTTTAACTAATAAAACGAGCAGCGCTTTATGTTACAATACGATAAGCTAGATCGCACCGCTAGCTGTTGTTTAATTCTTCCATTTTAAAAGCCACTCCGGTCGGACTGGTTACATATCACCCAAAAACCACGCCACTCAAATGTACCGGCTCAAATTGGTTGCCAGCAGTAGCGGGGCCTGTACAAAATGCGTTGGACTTCATTAAACCCGCAGTTCAACAACAGAGCCGAGAGACTGCTGTGATTTTCTGGCGATTTCTTTAGTCACCGCTCGTTGGACAATCTGGTAAAAGTGAGTGTCATGCTTATCTGCCAAAGAAATTGGCAGACTTTTCAATAGCTATTCTTATCGTCGTGCATGAACCAGGTAGGTTGGCGCAAAGAAAGTCTTGGATGACACCAATATTTCAAGTATGTTGCCGTAGAGCGATAGCGACACCCAACCAACGAAATTAATAAATCAAATACAAATCGCCAGTGTAACGGGTTAGCCACTTCTACACTTGCTGGCAACATTCAATTTGGATAACCTTACCTAACTATTCCTGAATTTCTATTTTTTAGTAAATTTTCGTGTTCAACATATAAATCCATACAAAATTTTCAGCGTATATAGTTCGTGCTCAACGCAGTGTAAACGGATAACATCCGTAGACATAACATTTAACAGGCTGCATATCGGGAGAACGCTTTGTCCAGCGACTGGCTACACAACTTAGTAATTAACAATGCTTCTGCTAAAAACCTCTTCCACCTATGCGCTATTTCGATATTGGCCTTAGTTGCTGCCTGTAGTGACGGTGGTGGTACCGTTGGCGGTGGTGACAACGAAGCACCTGCTACAGCAGCAGCACCCTCATTGAATTTCGACACCAAAACCTTCCGCTTTAATTGGACGGATGTAGCAGATGCAACCACTTACCGTCTTCTTGAAGACCCTGATGGCAGTTCCGGCTTTACACAAGTAGGAAACGATATCCCGAGCGGGGTCCAGAGCTATGACCATATTGTTCCTCTATATGCTCGTATTAATGCCCGTTACATCCTGCAAAGCTGCAACAACAATGGCTGTACCGACAGCAATATCCTTAATATCGGCGGCTCTCTTGTCGAAGCGATTGGTTATTTCAAGGCTAGCAATGCATGGACCAATTCTTTCTTCGGCACCTCAGTTAGTTTGTCTGCCGACGGTAATACCCTGGCAGTGGGTGCAGTTTACGAATCCAGCAACAGCAGTGGAGTCAACTCCACCCCTAATGACGACGGCAACGCTAATTCTTCCGGCGCGGTGTACGTGTTCACCCGAACGGCGGGCAACTGGGCTGAGCAAGCTTATATCAAGGCCAGCAACCCAGGGCCCAGTTACTACTTTGGAAGTTCGGTCAGCCTGTCTGCTGATGGCAATACCCTGGTGGTGGGAGCTGATGGTGAGTCGAGCAGCAGTAGTGGGGTCAACTCCACTCCCAATGTTGACGGCAATGCTGACTCTTCCGGCGCAGTTTGCGTATTCACCCGTACGGCGGGCAACTGGGCGCAGGAGGCCTACATTAAAGCTAGCAATCCCGGGGCTAATGATGCCTTCGGTTTCTCGGTTAGCCTTTCTAGCGACGGCAACACACTGGCAATTGGCGCTTACCTTGAAGATAGCAACAGTACTGGAGTTAACTCCACCCCCAACGATGATGGCACTGCTGGTGCTTCCGGCGCCGCCTACGTATTCACCCACACAGCGAGCAATTGGACGGAGCAAGCCTATATCAAGGCCAGCAATCCCGGGATGGGCGATACCTTTGGTTTTTCGGTCAGCCTGTCTGAGGACGGCAACACTTTAGCAGTAGGGGCTAACCTAGAGGATAGCAACAGCAGCGGGGTCAACTCCACTCCCACTGATAATGGCGGCGCAGATGACTCCGGTGCCGCTTATGTTTTCACCCGTGCCGCGGATAACTGGGCGGAGCAAGCTTATATTAAGGCCAGCAATGCTGGAGCCGACGATAACTTCGGTTTTTCGGTCAGCTTGTCTGACGATGGCAACACATTGGCTGTCGGTGCTTACCTTGAAGACAGTAACACCAGTGGCGTCAACTCCAGCCCCAATGACGATGGCAGTGCGGATAATTCCGGTGCAACCTACGTGTTCACCCGCACCATGGGCAATTGGGATCAGCAGGCGTACATCAAGGCCAGCAACCCGGGAACTATTGATCGCTTCGGCTTTTCAGTTAGCCTATCCGCAGACGGCAATACCCTGGCGGCAGGTGCTTTCTTAGAGGATAGCAACAGCAGCGGGATCAACTCCGCCCCCACTGATGATGGCACTGCCGAAAATTCCGGTGCGGCCTATGTATTCAACCGCAGCGCGGGCAACTGGACAGAACAAGCCTATTTAAAGGCCAGCAATACCGGGGCCGGTGATTTATTCGGTCGCTCGGTCAACCTGTCTGCCGACGGCAGCACTTTGGCAATCGGTGCTCGCGGCGAGGACAGTAATAGCAGTGGAGTCAACTCGCCCCCCAATGATGATGGTAACGCAGATTTTTCTGGCGCAGTTTACCTTTATTAGTTGAACCTGTATCAGGTTTGTTGTGCGGAAAATTCTGCCCATAGTGGATAGCTGAGGAAGCGGGCCGCCATGGGATTCTCTTATTCGAATCCCGCTATTTATTTGAATGCTTCCCCGGCAAAGCTGGGGATCTCCATTTTGTACTGGTTACTTCACTCAGACCATAATGGTGCTTAGTTAAAGAGTGGTAAGATCAGTGCTCCGTCATTCCGACATGTTTTTAGCCGGAATCCACCTTTTAAAAACCCACAGATTCCGGCTAAAAACATGCCGGAGTGACGCGTAAGTCCTTAACTAAGCGCCATACAGGTCAGGCCACTTGTTAATTGTCACTGCACGGTATATGGAACAAGTCCATAAGGAGATTGCCGAACAACAAGCTGATACAGCAACGGCTGGATCTTAGGTACCAAGTGCAATCTCAAATCAACAGCCCTGGATTATCGCAGGGCCTTTTCTTACACTGCGATGTCGCTTGGCATTTACTTTTATTCAGTCTATTTAGTTGCTGATAAAATACGCGTCCACGCATAATCCCACAGAATGCGCTCCTGCTCCAAACGCAATCTTATCCCCCAGCGGTTGCCGCATAAATCCCGGTATAGTTCGCGTTCTTCGGTAGTTAATAAATCTAAATCGGCGTCGACAACCGGTTTTTCTTCTTCACTCCAGTAGGACTTATTGGCTAAAAATGTTGCCTCGTCCATCAGTATCGAGCGAACATCCGGAAAATAATTTCTTAGACGATTCAATATGGCGAAGCCGTGGGTGTCAATATCGCCCCAATAAACAATGGGTACGTGTTTGAGCCATTGGATATGCCCGTACAGGTCCACTGCATAACCCAGGCGCATGAAGACCAGCGCCCCGGGAATATCATTGAATGCCAGCCCGGTTTGCAGGTTTTCGACGATGTACAACCTGGTCACCGGCAGCTGCAAATTGTTAATGTCCTCTATGGTGGCGGTAATATCCCCTAGCCCGCCCAGAATGCTGCGCAGCTTGTCATCCAGCACGCGGAAGCGCACGAGAGCGGATTCGCGCCGTATGCCCGTCAACGGGTAAAACTCCACCGGTGTTTCACTGCCCCGAATGGTATTTAGCAGTTCCGTGATCATGGACCTGCGCGACAGCATCCATTTGGAGTGAATGCCCTCAATAGGCAGTTGCCGGATATACAGATTTGACCGCGGATGTTGCTCAAGCCAGTCGAGCACTGCCACTAAGCGGTTAATGTCATCGTCGTCATACTCCGCCAGCGCACCAAAATATTTGGCGAGCACGCCGGCAAGGGACGGCCAGCGCGCCACGAAGTTTGAATAGCGTTTTTCAACGTGGTGCCAAATTTTCTCCTTGCCGATCCAGCGTGCCACCTGCGATGGGCTGTGAATGAGAATCCTTTCCGGGAGCTTTTGACTTCCTACTTTGGGCCAGCGGCGTTCAACCCAGTTGATTTCTCCTTCCCCCTGCCATTGCAGCCACTGCTGTTGCCACTGTTGCACATCGTGCAAATTATCCAGCGCCTGTTGTTCCGTGGGGATACCCAGGGGAATGTTGAGGGGCCATTGTCCTTTTCCGGACAACCAGGTTTTATGATGCGCGTGGTAGGATTTGTGAAGGCGCTGCTCGACGTCGCCGGGTTCAACAAGAAACGCCTTAGCCATAGGCCTTTTCGGGAAGGTTCAGCCGCTGCTTTTGCCGGTCATATTCGATCTGTAATGTATTGGATTGTTTGCGGTCCGCGATGTCCACAAAACAGGCGCCGCCGATGAACGGCTCCAGTGTCATCACGGATTTCAACGGTGTGGCCACCACCATCTGAAAACCAAAGTTGGTGAATATGCGCATGGCCAGTTCGGTGAATTCATTGTCCGCCTTGCCGAAGGCTTCATCCAGGACCACCGGCGCATAAATGGGCATTTCATTGTCGGTACCGCCCAGTTGATAACGCAGCGCCGCGGCCAGGCAGGTGGTCGCCAGTTTTTCGCGCTGGCCGCCGGATTTGCCGGCGCCGGAACGGTACACTTCCAGTTCGTTGCCGTTAGCATCGTATTCGCGGCCGATAAACTCCACGTGCTGGCGCACGTCGAGCACCAGTTGCCGCCAGCGTTGAAATTCATTGTCCTGGCTCGCCAGTTTTTTCACCAGTTCCCGTAGTACGTTAAAGCGGGACTCGGCCGCCTCCCGGTCCATGTGCCAGGCGTATTCCAGCACGGAGCTGACCATTTCACGGAATTCTTTGACATCGGGCAAATGACGGTCGTTGACGTCAATAGACAAGTGGGTGCCGGCGTTAAACTCGGCGTTGGCCAGGCTGTCGTTCACCAGTTCCATGCGTTCGCGAATTTCCTTGCGCGCCTGGGTCATGTATTTGTTGAGCGCCGCCAGGTTTTCCGTGCTTTGCTCTTTGAGCATGTCGAAGAAGCGTTCTTCGTATTTCGGCAGACCGTCGTTTTCGAGGCGCTGCAGCAACAGCATGAACTCGGCGGTGGAATCCATGGTGGCATCCAGGTTGGATGATTCCACCGGCCATTCGCGAATAAATTCCGTGAAGGATTTCTCGATGGCATTCACCAGTTTGCTGCGTTCGTGTTCAAACTGGCTTCTGTTGTTGTTGAGGCTCTGGACGATCCGGGTGCATTGCTGGTCGATATTCTTTAGCGTGACGGTCTTTTTCAGGTTCTCAAAGTACTCGTCCAGGCCCGCCTGTTGCTCCCCGGTTAACAGCGCGCCGGTTAACTGCAACTCGAGTTTGTCCAGTTCCTCCGTGTAATCGTTGATATCCCGGTTTATGATGTGCCGGTTGGAACGTATCTTGTTTAACTCGGAATCGGTATCTTCCAGTTTCTTGCGCAATTCCTCGATGCGCTGGCCCAGGTCTTTGAGTTCGCGGTTGGTGTCGCGCAGTTCCTTCAATTGGTTTTCAATCATATAAATGCGATCCAGGATACCAGCCACATCAATATCCTGCCATTGCAGGTTGACCAGGGTCAGCGAAGCCTGAAACCGCGTATGCTGATTGTCTTTTTCCTGCTCCAGCTCTTTCAATGCCTCGTCGCACTGACCGATGCGCGCGCCGAGTTCCTGCGCCTGCTCCTGGTACAGGGCCAGTTTATCGCGGTTATCAAAGCCCAATACCCAGTAGCGCCGGTTATCAATGGCGCGGCGATCGTCTTTTTCATGCCGCGACTTACCGTGGCGCACCTGCCCCTCGCGCGTCAGGGCACGCTCGGCTTCGCGAAAATCTTTCAGGTTGTCCACGCACGCATAATCAAAACGTTTTACCAGTTCGTTCAGCAGCCAGTTTTTATAGGTGGTGTCCTTGACGTTTAATTTTTTAATGAGTGAATTGTGGTTGACCGGGCGCGAATTACTCGCCGACACTGGCATGACCCGGTAATACACCAGCCGTTGCTTTAAGTGAGTTTTGTTAACGTATCCAGACACCGCCGCGTAGTGCTGCTCGTCCACCAAAATCGATAGCGCAAAACCGTGCAACACGCGCTCGATGGCGCCCTGCCAGGCGCTGTCTTCCGGTTTGACTTCCAGCAGCTCGCCTACGAAGGGCAGGTCCGATTCCGCCAGTCCCAGCGCGTCGGTAATGTGCTGGCGAAGATCGACCATGTGGGCCGGTATGTTGGACGGCTGGCGCTGCATGGCGGTAATTTCTTTATTGACGTCGACGAAGCGGTTTTCCAGGTCTTTCTTTTCGTCGCGCAACTCATCGCGCCGTTGAACGGCCTTGTCGCTTTCTTCCTTCCAGTTTTCCACGATGTCTTTGGCCTTGCCCACCAGTTCCGCGTAACCCTGCGGCGTGTCGGCCATGGCCCAGTCGAGTTTTTTGCAGGCATCTTTCGCCTGCGAGAGTTTTACCAACCGCCGGTCCCGTTCCTGAGTTTTTTGTTCCTTCTCCTGTTCCAGTTGTTCAATCCGGCCGCCGCCGCGCTCGCGGTGTTCCTCTTCAAGGTCTCTCAAGCGGGCTTTCTGGTTGCCCAGCGTTTCCAGCCTGTTTTGCTCCTGGCCTTCCAGGGCAAGGTCCTGCGTGCGCAGGCGTTCGATTTCATCCTTGATTAAGCGTGTTTTATAACGGTCCCGGTAAACATCAATGCCATCCAGCAACGCATTGATACCGTCAAGTTCCCTGTCGATCTCCAGTATGCGTTCGTGGTTGGCGCGGGCGGGACTGAGCACATTGACCTGCCGGCGCGCGGTGACCACCGCCTGATGCGCCGCGTCCAGTTCGGAAAATTCCTGCACCAGGCGTTCCGCCACTTCAAACGTGCGGGGCTTGTCCAGCATAAAATCGCGCAGGAACTCGTTAAGGTCACCGAGATTCTTGGCGGACTGGGTTTTATGCAGCAGCTTCAACGCCATTTCCGATTCGATACCCAGCAACCGGCGCAGGCGCTCGCCGTAAGGCTTGAAGGTATCGGAGTGATACACATCATCGAGTTTTTGTTTTAACTTGCGAAGGTCCAGGTCGAAGTCCTTCAGTTCCGTGGCAATGTCAAAAGAACGTTCGGCAATCATAAAATGCCGCCGCACATCGGACGTGCGGTTGGAACTGCCGCGCAGCCAGAAAAGCTGCACCAGGCTAATTACCGCCCCGGAATCGTTGAGATATTCCAGCGCCAGCGCCGACCAGGTGGATGTGGGCCTTAAATATTGTGTCGCGATTTCGCCGGAACCGGTATCTTCCCGGTCCGCCCAGGCGCCGCGAATATAGGAAGGCAGGTTACGGTCGTAACGCCCCTTGTCCCCTTCGCGGGCGGCGGCGTTAAAACTGAGCCACATGGGTGGTACCAGCAACGCCGATAATGCATCGAGCAAGGTGGATTTACCGGAGCCGGACCGGCCCACAAACAGGAAGCCGTCTTCGGCGATGGGTATGTCATGCAGCCCGGAAAAGGTGCCCCAGTTATATATCTGCAAGCGGCGCATACGGTACTGCGGCGGCGGCAACACCCAGTCTTTTTCGGTAAAGGAGATCTGTTGTTCCATCAGTCAACATCCTCTGATGCGGGGGATTGGTCGGTATCGACCATTTGATATTGTTCGTACACTTTAATGAGCGCCGCGATTTCCTCGGCGCTGAACAACAACTTTAGCGTTGGCGATATTTCATAGCGGTTTTCACTGCCCCGGATGGCATTGAGAATGCTGTTCTTGCGGGCTTTTTCGATGGCCGCGTTAATGCGTTTTTCAAACCCGGCGGCATCGGTGCTTTGGCTTTTTTCATAGAGTTTCAGTTGCTCGGTAATTTCCTCGGCGGATACCACCGCGCGCTGGCCCTGCACGTCGGCATCGGTCAGCAATTGCCGCAGATAAAGCATTAACGCCGAATCCAGAAACGTCATGGTGGAACGCCGCAACAGCCGGGGCGCATCCAGTTCGCCAGTGTCCGCCTGGCGGGTAAACGCCACTTCCAGATCCTGGTCCACGATCAGTTCCAGAAACAGGTCAGCCAATCTGGAACGCAGGACGTCCTGGTAGCGTAACAAGGCCGGCCATAACTTGCTGTGCCGCTTACCGTCGATGGAAGGACCGGACAATAACTGAACCAGTACGCGCCGAGCGTCTTCCGGCAAAGCGCCGGTGTCGCCGGGATATAGTGCTTCCGGTTTAACCTGACTGTCATCGTCAGGTGATTCTTCCGGCAATTCGTTTAATACTTCATCCTGGTTCATAACGGTATCATCCAGGCTCATGGCTGTTT
>JASFOJ010000164.1:0-11013 GCA_050116575.1 Gammaproteobacteria bacterium
TGCTTTTTCTTGCCGTTCAAATATTCAATAACAACGAGCTTCGGCGCTTCCCGGCTGCCCTTGGCAACCGCCAACAATGCACCCATGCCCATT
Source organism: Gammaproteobacteria bacterium (assembly GCA_050116575.1). GTDB lineage: Bacteria > Pseudomonadota > Gammaproteobacteria > SZUA-152 > SZUA-152 > JAKEGK01. Next base: position 94 of record JASFOJ010000164.1, read on the forward strand.
TTTTCCATCGCTGCCTTGTCGTGGACGGTGACTGTGAGATGTTTATAATCTTTCTCCATATTTTTAGCGTGCTTGGCGAGATAGGTGGGTGTGCAGATATTGGCAGGTGTGTTGGCAAGGTCTTTGGTCACCGCCACCCCTTTGGATATGGCGCTGCCTTCACGTACCGCCTGTTCGCCGTCAGTGAGATCGCTGCGTTTGGGGACACTGAAGGTCAGTTTGCGCAGTGGTCGTCGCGGATCTTCTTTTTTGGATTTGAATTCATCAAAGCGGTAAAGCGTGTCTTCGGTGACTTCTACAGCCTGGCGAATTTTCCAGTGAATATGGCGGCCCTTGACACTGAGTTCCGTCAGGTAAGTGGTTGCTTCCATGGAACCGGTTTCGTTTAATGTAGTGGCGGCCTGGGCGATAATCTGGCGGTATTGGCTGTCCGCGACTTCCCGTTCCCGACCGCAGCCGATGAGCAAGATTCGTTCTGCCAGGGTGTTGGGTACATTGTGCAGCAATAATGTCTGACCGATTTTGCCTTCCAGATCGCCCCGCCGCAGCAGGGTTGATAAATAGCCGTCGGTGGCAGCATCAATTTTTTCGGCGGCAGCACTTAAGCGGCGGGGCTCGAAAATACCCACTACCACGCAGGCGGTGCGTTGCTTTTCCGGGTTGCCGCTTTTGACACTAAATTCCATATAGACTCCCTTGCTATCTTTACTATGGGCGTTATGCGTATAATTTTCGCTGACATTGATACGCTGGTGGCGAAACAATACCCGCGTAATAATAAAAAAATCAGTTAAATGACTTATTTATAGCATAACACGACATCGTTTTCGGCGCTGATGGATAAAACACTTGATATTTTGGTTGAATTTCCTGCTTATGTTACCTGTCTCACTTGCCTATAATCAGTACGCTTTTGAGGCAGCACCAGCTGTGTCCGTGGCACGGCTGGACTCAGCAAATTGGGTATATATCACCCATATTTTGGGCGACGACATATCGAGGTCCCGCTTGAAGGTTGATAACCGCCAGCTGAGCCCCTTTTTTGCATCAATTTCGATAGTGTAGATGGCATTGCTCTGGTGACACTCGGTAGTTCTTTTTGTTTATTGCCGCGGTTGCCATCAGGTTGCAGGGCGTGCAGTTCATATAACGTTTGGAATTTGACTCCACTGATAAACATTGAGCGGGATTGATTTTGAGCTACGGTTATTTATTTTTCAATAACGAGACGGAATTCACGTGGTTATAGACCGTTATCTGATTACCGAAATTCTCCAGACTCTGGTGGCGGTTCTGATCGTTCTGTTATTGATTTTCATGGGCCGATATTTTGCGGTCTTTTTGGCGGACGCCGCCGCGGGTGAAATTACCAGCACGGTGGTTGTTGATCTGTTGTTACTGCGCACTATCAGCGCACTCAATATGATGTTGCCGTTTTCGCTGTATATCGCAGTGCTGGTGGCTTTTGGACGATTGTACCGGGACAATGAGATGACCGCGTTGGCGGCTTCCGGTATGGATATTTCCCGCGTGGTCTTAACGGTTTTTGGACTGGGACTGATTTTTGCGGTGATAGTGGCTTTTATTTCCCTGTGGTTGTCGCCATGGGCGGAAGCGCAACGCGCCGCGATTACGGTGGAATCGGAAAAAATTTCCATTGTGGACACGGTTATGCCAGGCCAGTTCAATGAGCTGGGAAAGCGCAAGGATGCGGTGTTTTATGTGGAAGACATATCAGATGATCGAAAGACATTTAAAAATTTATTTGTTCAGATTCAGGTTGAAGGGAACCTGGATATATTTACCGCAGATTCAGCTTACATCGACAAGGATAACGAAACGGGAGACCGTTATATTGTGCTCGTTGATGGCTATCGTTACCGGGGTATTCCCGGACAACAGGATTTTGTAATCCAGGAGTACAAAAAGAACGCCATTCGCATTGTGGAACCCGAATCGTCTCCTAGTCGGAAAAAGCGCCATGTGACCACCAGCGAACTATGGAATGCCTCCCGCCCAAGGGACCAGGCCGAATTGCAGTGGCGGATTTCAATGCCGCTGTCGACCGTTTTGCTGGCGGTATTGGGCGTGGTCATCAGCCGGACCTCACCGCGGCAGGGGCGCTTTGCCAAGTTATTCGTGGCGATCATGATGTACGTGATTTACAACAACTTAATGGGTATCGCCCGTTCCTGGGTTGAGCACGCTGAGGTGCCCGTGGAGGTTGGGATCTGGTGGGTCCATCTGCTGGTATTTGTGGTGTTCGCGTTTTTGTTATACCAGCAAGTGACAGGTAAGCGTATTCGCCTGCGGCCGGCCTGAGGTTAGACGCACAGTCTTTGAACTTATGTACATTCTTAATCGGTATATCGCAAAAAATATATTAATCGGCGTATTGCTGGTCATGGCGGTGTTGCTGTCGCTGTTTACCTTCTTCCAGATACTTGATGAACTGGGCGATGTGGGTAAAGGGCGTTATGATACCGGCAAAGCCATTTTGTACGTATTATTAACGTTGCCCACCACGGCTTACCAGTTGTTGCCGATCACCGCGTTGTTGGGATGTACAATCGGTCTGGGCGTATTGGCGAACAACAGCGAATTAACCGCGATCCGCAGTGCCGGGGTTTCCATCGAACAGATAATCTGGTCGGTATTGAAGATGGGGCTGATAATTATTGTTATTGGATTTGCCGTTGGTGAATGGGTGGCGCCTGTTGCCGAACAAAAAGCGCAGACTATGCGTTCAGTGGCCCGATCCAGCCATTTGTCGTTAAAAGGATCCCAGGGACTTTGGGCCAGGGACGGCACGCAATACATCAATGTGCGCACAGTTTTGCCTGGAAGGCGGTTAAACAATATCTATATCTATGAAGTGGATCACCAACACCATGTAACGCATATTTTGCACGCTGCCAGTGCGTATTTCCGTGATGATAACTGGGTTTTGGAAAACGTACAGCACAGTTATATCGTAAAGGGTAATGTCGTTGCCGATCACGAAAAGCAGCATGTCTGGGATACCAATTTAAGCCCGGAATTGTTAAACGTTGTCACCGTGAAACCCAACACCCTGTCAATCTGGGGCTTGTATCAATATATCGAGTACCTGGAAAACAATGGGTTGAGCGCTGAACATTACAAACAGTCCCTGTGGACAAAAGCCACGTTACCGGTAGTGACGGTATTAATGGTATTGCTGTCAATACCGTTTGTTTTCGGTCCCATGCGCTCGGTAAGTATTGGGACCCGGGTGTTGGTGGGGACATTGGTGGGGATCGGTTTCCATTTAACCAGCCAGATGTTCAGCTACCTGGGGCTGGTTTTTGATCTCAATTCCGCCTTTAGTGCGTTGCTGCCCACATTGCTGGCCATGCTGGTGGTGGTGTTGTTGTTGCGCCGGGTTCACTGAGTTATTTAACGCAAAGGCGGCGCAACATGGATTTACAATGTACACCGCGAAAACATTCCTGATAACGCGTTAGCGGCATCCGTGGCGCCAATGATCTTGTAAGCGTACGCCGCCAGTTTTTAAAGATACGGCATGCAGGCGGGCAATATAGTCAGTTTTTGGCGGCAACGTTTATGGGACTGCAAGGAAACGCAACGATTTTTTTAATTGTTCGCGTGTTGGCGCCTTTGCGTTGAAGCTGGTTTAAAATGGGGCGCACAAAAAAACGGGCTTACGGCCCGTTTTTTTGGTCAGGATTATGAATTGCCCTTAGACAATTTATACTTCTTCGTAGCCCTTATTGTTGGGTACGCCTTTAATGGTCGGTACGTTCAGGTCCTTGATGCTGACCGTCTCCTTGTCGAGCAGGTACTGTTCGACAATCTCCCAGATGGGTATACCCTCGCGCGGGCGTTCCACGCTGGCCCAGCCGGCCACCTTGTAATGCTTGTTGGGGTCCAGTGGTTTGCCGTTGATCTCCATATCGGTAATACGGCTGCCGATTTTTTTCGTGGGATCGATTGCGTATTTCAGTCCACCCACTCGAACCATATCGCCCCCTTGCTGGTAATAAGGGTCGGCGTTGAACAGGTTGTCGGCGACATCTTCCATGATCAGTTTAATGTTTTCGCCGGTAAGGTTATTGAGTGTTGCCGTGGGGTAAGTGATTGCTGTCTGGGTCATCACGTGTTCCATGGTGATCTCCTGGCCAGGCATCACGCTGACCCCCCAGCGAAAGCCGGGTGAAAACCCAATCTGGGCATCCTGGACTTTGAGCATTGCATCCAGGATCAACTGGTCGAAGGTGCCGTTAAAGTTACCACGCCGGTATAACAATTCGTCGGCGACGGCGAGTTTACGGTTCAGGTCGGCGTTGAATGGCTGGCGAACTTTTTCAATATATGCGTGCATTTCCGCGTCTGGTTTGACCAGATCGGCGAATATCGGTACCAGCTTGAAGTCGTAGTCCTTGATCTTGCCATTTTGTACGTCCAGGTCCAGTACCGCCAGGAATTTGGTGTTGGAACCGGAGTTGATAACCAGGGTGCGGTTGCCGTCCGGGTCTTTCACTTCGAAAGGTTTCGGGACAGCGTCATGGGTATGGCCGCCAAAGATCGCGTCTATACCCCGGACACGTCCGGCCATCTTGATGTCAACGTCCATACCATTGTGGGACAGAACGCAAACGACTTGTGCGCCTTCCGCGCGTGCCGCATCGACATGTTTTTGAAGGGAATCATCGCGAATACCGAAGCTCCAGTCGGGAATCATGTAACCAGGGTTGGCAATCGGTGTGTAAGGAAATGCCTGGCCGATGATCGCAACCGGGACACCGTTGATTTCCCGTATGGTATACGGTTTGAATACGGGTTCTTCCCATTCGTTATCCTTGACGTTCTGGGCCAGAAATTCAATGCTGCCCTGGAAGTCATTGTTGATGATTTCCTTGACCCGCTCCGCGCCATAAGTAAATTCCCAGTGACCGGTCATAATGTCAACGCCCAGCAGTTTACAGGCGTCGACCATATCCTGGGCATTGGTCCATAATGAGGTCGCGGACCCCTGCCAGGTATCTCCACCGTCCAATAACAATGAGCCCGGCCGTTGACTGCGCAGTTGCTTGACAATTGTCGCCATATGGGCAAATCCACCGATCTTGCCGTATTTACGCGCGGCTTCAACGAAATTCAGATAGGTGAATGCATACGCTTCCCGGCTTCCCGGTTCGATACCGTAATATTTAAGGTGATGCTTTCCCACCAGGTGGGGAGGGCGTCCGTTCATGATTCCAACACCGATGTTGATATTGGGTTCCCTGAACCATACCGGGAGCAGCTGAGCGTGACAGTCAGTGAAATGTAGTAGTGAAACGTTTCCTTTCGGCGGCAGGTCGTACAGATTTTCCATGGATCCCTTGGGGCTTTTGGTTTTTTCCGCCCCGGGCACGGCGCAACCTGCCAGACTGGCCGCTGCCAACATTTGAAGAAACTCTCGACGAGAGATATTCATTCGAAACCTCCAAAACTCGCACTCATTTTAAATTGACCGCCTGAAAACAAATCGATTTTCCAAACTGCCACCAATATTTCTATCAATAATCCAATCCGGGTTTTTTAATGACTAATAAATATTTGCTATTTCCGGTTTGGCTGATGTACTCATTGATTTCCTGCAGTAAGTAACAAAGTATACCTCACCAGAGAATGACGGGGTTTGAAAATCGAAACCATTGTCCATGATTGGCGGTGGTTTCCAATATAGCGGCAAATCATACTAGATTTTATAGCCGCCGGTAACTGTATCTTCATTTATAGGGTGATAACCGGTGGAGGGCGGCACGCATAATTATTTCAAAACACTATCCTGTAACCTGTCATCGTGCTAGCCCGGCCGGTATGCCCTGAATATTCCAACGATGTGCCCGGACATTAAAAAGCCGGCTACCGATATGTTAGCCGGCTTTATCTGTGACGGCGATCGGCGCTTATTTACGTGCGCCGGGTCCGTTCCACGGAATACCGTTACTCATGTAAGTCAGGAAGTATTCCATATCGCGGTATTCTTTGCTTTGAGCCGGGAAGGGTTTGGCGCGAACCTGCTTGTTACAACCGCCGAATCTGCGGTGCACCGTGCCCAGGCCACCCCATTTGGAACGGTAAACAGGGAAGTGGGACATATGACCCAGAGCAGGGCTCAGGATGTCCGCCCGAATTTTGTTGCCGGCATTGTCCACGTGGCAATGCGCACATGCCATATTCAACTGGCCACGGCGTGCATAGTAAAAATGCTTGCCGTATTCATAGGCATCCAATGCGCGCTGATCGTGAGGAATTTTAATATCAATGATCTGCCCACGGGTGGTGTATGCCATGTAGGCGGCGATGGATGCGATTTTGCCTTTTTTATACTTCAAGGGTTTTTCGCCGTTCTTTTCGAGACATTCATTGATAGCCAGCTCGAGCGTAACCACTTCGCCTCGCTTGGTATCAAAATAGGGGTAGTCACCCTTTACGCCAATACCACCATTTCTGAAGCAACTGGCAAATGTTTTGCCATTTTTAAAGGGTGTATTGAAAATTTCCTCACCTTCTTCAATGGCGATTTCATAAGGAGGAAATTCCTCAATGGCTTCCCATTGCTCCCGTGATGCCGCGTCGATGGCGTATACGCCATTGGCGAATTCTTCGAGCGGAACGTTGGGGAAACGCTCGAGGAAATAACCACGGAAAGCCTTAAGATCGTCTTCTGGACTTGCGTTAGAGATGAACGGTGCAGCTGTCAGGACAGCTGCGGCCGTGATAAGTAGAAGTCTCTTCATTATATTGTATCCTCCTCCGTCCGAGTGAACCCAGATTGCTCGGGGAATCCTGTCATTATTTATTTGATTTTTTCGTCAGCGGTTGCTGATTCGCCTTTGTTGTCATTCCAGGCGATAGTGACGGTGTCGCCTTTTTTACCGCCTTTAAATTTAAATGACAAATAAGGGTTTTTTGACACGGCTACACTCCAGTTAGCCAGCAGAACCTGCTTGCCATTGTGGTCACATTTTACTTCTTTAATAAAATGTGCCGGAATTTTCTTGCCAGTCTTCTTGTCTTTGCGCAATCCTGTTTCCATTACGTGACTCATCAGCGCTTTGACTTCAGTCACGTCGCCTTTCAACCTGGCGCGGATTCTAATGCTCTTTTTAGCCATTATCGTTTCCTCTACTTTGCGTTTCTTTCAATCTCAATAAAAATGTGGAGAGCGATTAACCGCCGCATCCGCCGATGGTCACCTTAACCTGTTTCTTGGCGCTGTAAAGCTTACCGCCGGATTTGACTATCGCAATCAGGTCGGAGGTTTTGCCCATTTTTACACGCGTGGATACAAACCCTTCGGTGTTGGCCGCAAGATTAAAATTTGCAGCAAGCGGAGAAGGATTTTTCTCAACCATCACGGTAATGGAATCCACATTGGATTTTGAAGTAGAAACTGTAATCGGTACGACAGCGCCATTTTCCGCGATATCCGGTGCTTTGATTTTGATATCGCTGCTAGTGCTGGCGTCAACACTGCCGAAAAGAGCGTTCATGCCGTCATCGACGGATTTTGCACTGAAAGCCTTTTCCGGCCACGCGGCCAGTACCATGCGCGGGGTTAACAGTCCTGCACTAACTGCAGCACCCACCATGCTGCTTGCGAGGGTCCCTTGTAAGAAGGTTCTGCGTTTCATTGTATATGCTCCTGTGTTCCTTTAATTAAAACCGTGTACTTCCAACATTAAAGAGAGTAGATAAATTCAACAACTTTATCTATCTCTTCTTCGGTCAGTATCTTGTGTTTGCCGAAGGGAGGCATGATCGTATTCGGGTTCATTTTAGTGGCGTCCCAAATCTGAGCCCGAAGTTTGGATTTATCGGGGAATCTTGCTTTCATATTCACAAGTTCAGGGCCAATATTGCCGGCTAGCGATCCGCCCGCAATTTTATGGCAGGCGAGACAGTTGCCTTTTTTGCGGTGGAATGCAATTTCCTTACCTTGCTCGATAACAGATTTTTCTGCAGCGTTAGTCGTCTTTGGCATAAAAGACACGCTACCCAGGACAAGCGCTACCATACTAGCAGTAGTAAATATTGTTTTAGCGGACTGCCGCATTGCTTCCTCCTTATCAGTTCCTATTTATATTTATGCAAGGGTTAGGATGATGATTTCTTAATCACTAATCTGGAAATCGACCCCTGACAATTTATTGAAGGCTAAGTACAGCTTCATAGCCGACTGTCTAAATATTTGTTCGAAAAGATATAACAGAAATGTTTTATAGTACAAGGTGTAGTTTGATAAAACGCCACTATTGTGTAACTAATGGCACTGGTTTGTCAAAATAGTTTCTGGTGTCGGGTTGACTTGTACGGTTAGTGATCATTTCGCGCTTGAGTTTTTCGAGCATCGCTTTGAGGCGAAGTTCACGAAAGTGATTGTCTTTCACTCTTTGTAAAGCTTCTTCAAAATGTTTTATAGCGGTATTAATTTCACCAAGGGCGACATAATAATTACCGAGTGCTTCATAAGCTCCGCTGTCATTGCCCGATTTTTCCTCAGCATTAGCCAACAGCTTGTATATATCCGGTGTGTAACGCCCGCTGCGGATCTGATCCTGCAAGATATTGAGTGCCGGTTTTGGCTGGTTGGTCAACAATAGCGCTTTTGCCTTCAAAGTAATTAACGCCGGGTTATGGGGATATAGTAATACCGGTTCGTCGAGAATTTCCAGTGCCTGCTGATAATTTTTACTGTCGATTTCGTTTTCCGCGGATGCGATAACATAAGCGATACGCTGTGGATCTGATGTGCGCAATTGCGAAAATAGCGCTCGCGCTTTGTCGTAATCACCCAGCTCTTGATGGTGCAGAGCCAGCTTATATAGGGTAACCTGATTAGGTTTTTCGTTTTTCGATAATGACTGCTCCAAATTGTCGATTCTTTCCTTGTGCTCCTGGCGATTTTCGGAGAGCACTTCCAAACGTGCCTTAACCAGCTCAAATTTCGTGGTACTGGTGGGTTTCATTGCGGGAGGATGATAATGGTACTTGGCGGCGCGGCCACGGGTATCGGCGATACGGGAACCGGTAACCGGGTGGGTCAACAAAAATTCCGGGATATTATGTTGTCCGATGCGGCTTTTTTTCTGCAATATTTCAAAAAAATCCGCCATGTCATTGGGGTTATAGCCGGCACGGGCCAGCATTTCGATGCCTACCCGGTCAGCTTCCTGTTCATGGGCGCGGGAGTAACTGAGCTGTTGCTGGGTGGCACCGGCCACCGTACTGGCCAATACCGCTTCGCCCACTTGCGCACCTGCCTGGCTGCCAAGGACAATGGCCGCGATCATGGCGCCCACTGTTGCCAATGACATTTTTTGCGATGATTCCAGGGATCGCAGCAGGTGTTGTTGAACCACGTGCGCAATTTCGTGGGCTATAACCGACGCCAGTTCGCCCTCCGTCTTGGCCGCCTCAATCAAGCCGGTATGGATCCCGATGTAACCGGCGGGTCCGGCAAAAGCGTTGATGGTGGAATCTTTGACAATAAAGAAGGTAAAGGTTTGACCACGGGTATCGATCTGCGAGGCCAGTTTTTCACCCAATGCCTGGATATATTCGGTACTGGTTTTGTCATCCACCAGCTCCAGCGACTGGCGAACCTGGCGCATAAATTCTATGCCAAGCTGTTTTTCATCCTCCGGCGACATCAACAGATCCGCGCTATTGCCAATATCAGGCAGGTTATCACCGAAGGTGGCACAGGGCACGGCAAGCACGTAGATGGCCAGCACACCCGGGGTAATGAGATTTTTAAGACGGGTAAAAAACATAATAATTATATTATGATGCGTGTAATAACCGCCATTTTATGTCCTGCGAAATGTCCACGGCAACGAATATTACCCGCTTACCGGACGGCCGGTTCTGTCGACAACGACGGAGTCTTGCAAGAATCATTGGTGCTCCATAGCCCATAGGTAATGATTGTGAGTACGATGGCGGCGGGGAGTTTCGCGATCCGGGAGTTTTAATGGTTTATCTTTCACCGCATACTCACCCGGCGCAAGTCCATCGGTCAGTCAATCCATGGCTCACGCTGGCGTTTTTTTCGGGAAAAAAAGCCGGCTCCGGGTTGTCGCGGTTATGTCTATGGCTGGATTTTTGTTTATAATTCATGGGACTATCGATATATACCGCGATTGTTGATATTAGTTAAGGATTTTCAGAACAAGTTCCATATAATGGATAAATAAATCTAATAGACATTATTGTAATGTTCGTATAGATTTTTGTTACAATATAAGAGATATATGGAATACTAATAAACTCGATAGTCAAAAACATTGATAGATTTTGTTGAATGAGGAGCAACTTATGGCGGATTTTGACCAAGAACTGGACGCAAGCGGATTGAACTGTCCTTTACCAATTTTAAGAGCCAAGAAAAGTCTGGCTGCGATGGATTCAGGGCAAACGTTACATATCATCGCAACTGACCCGGGTGCCGTAAAAGATTTCGAGGCGTTTGCAAAACAAACCGGCAACGAACTCATGGAGTCGCGGGAAGAAGGTGGCAAGTTCCATTTTATGATGAAAAAAGCGTAAACGTGATGAATCCGGCGTTAACGCATCACTTAACGAATGAATAGAGGGGAAAAGTCTTATGTCCGATAAAAAGCTAGCAATTATTGCCACCAAGGGTTCACTGGATTGGGCATATCCTCCGTTCATTCTGGCATCCACTGCTGCAGCCCTGGGATATGAAGTCCAGATCTTCTTTACGTTTTACGGTTTACAACTGTTGCGCAAGAAACTGGATCTGAAACTCACATCGTTGGGAAATCCAGGGATGCCGATGCCGATGCCCATGCCGGTTCTGCTCCAGGCGTTGCCCGGCATGCAGTCCATGATGTCTTCAATGATGAAAAGCAAAATGAAGTC
>JASFOJ010000165.1:0-10649 GCA_050116575.1 Gammaproteobacteria bacterium
GATGGGCGTCGTCTTTCTGATTATAATAAGACGCCAGGAAACCTTCTTCGATTGCGCCTGCTGCTTTGGCAAAGCGGCCTTCCACCGGCAACAGCAGCGCGATTTGCGCCGGCCGTCCCAGGGCTTCCGGTTGCTGGGCGATAATGGTTTTGAGGATGGAAAAGTTCACCGGGTGATTGGGGTATTGTTGCAGCCAGTTGTCGATTTGTTGTTGCGCCTGGGTTTCATCGCCCACGGTTTTGGCAATATAGGCCAGGGCAACCCAACCCTGCATTTCCTCGTCAAAGGGTTGATCGCTTAACGAGGACAATTGGGATGGCGTCAGCTCCTGCAGGTCGCGCAGGATGATTTCCTGGTTTTCTTCAATTTGTTCGTCATCTTTAATCAAGTTATTGAGAGAATGACGGGCCATGGCGGAACCGGCATAATCGCCAATGGCATAAAAGGCATCAATGCGTTTGTTGTAATAATCCTTTTGCAGGTCATTGTCGGCAGTGCTGATCAGGCTGGCAATGGAGTTGAGCCGGTCGACTGCCTGTTGCGGTTGTTGTTGTGCCAGTGCCAGCTGGGCAGACAATAAGGATTTGCGGATGTGAAAGCTGGTGTCCAGATTAGCGACGTTAATTTCGTTAAGTATCTGCTCAGCCTGTAACAGATAGTTGCCCTGCAGTAGTAACGAGGCGATTTGTAACTGGTATTCCTGTTTTTGGGGCGGCGCGACACTGGCCGCCAGCTCTGACAACAGCAGCGCGGCATCCAGGTACCGGCCCATGTTGATGAGGTTCTTGGCCGGATTTTCAAAACGCTGTTTGGCTTCGCGTTCACTCGGCGCCGCCGTCGGAGGAATGGGGGCTTCGCCTTCCGGTTTTTGTACCGTGGATGGAAAGCCGGAGGGTTTTTCCTCGGCCGGCGGTGTGGGTTTACGGGGCGCGCCGCCGCAGGAAACCAGCACGATGACCGCGGTGGTGATACAAAACGAGCGAAACAGAATGCCGGGGTATGTTCGAGTCAATTTAATCATCGGTTGTATTCATCATTGAGTTTATCAGGTCTATACGCAAGACTGCGGTCTTGCGCCAGCACCGCGAGGGATACGATCGCCGTGTAAGGATAGAACAGCTGCGACACGATGCAATACGATCCTATGCAATAAATACGATACCATGCAATATAAGTACCCGGGTTATGTCGCAGATATTTTCCAATATTCATCCCGTTATTGCATGGGTCATAATCGTTAGCTAACTGTTCATCGTACAATAGTAAATATTTTATGCAATAACGGGATTAACATTGACCCCTTAACCCTCAGGTCATAGTCTTCTGAACCATGACAAAAACTGCACAAAACGGCATTTTGTATATTGTCTCCACGCCAATTGGCAATCTCGGGGACATTACCTATCGGGCTGTCGAGGTGTTACGACACGCGGGTCTGATAGTCGTGGAAGATTCGCGCCACAGCGCAAAGTTGCTCCAGCATTATGATATTACCGCAACTCGCTATGTTTTACATGACCACAATGAACGGGAAAATTCCATCCACTTGATCGAAAAACTGCAACAAGGGGTGGACGTGGCGCTGATTTCCGACGCTGGTACCCCCCTGATCAGCGATCCCGGTTATTGGCTTGTTCAGCGGGCCGTTGAGAACTCGATAAAAGTGGTGCCTGTGCCCGGGCCGAGCGCGGCAATCGCCGCGTTATCCGTTTCCGGCCTGCCCAGTGACCGGTTTTGTTTTGAAGGATTTTTACCGGCCAAGGCCGGTGCCCGGCAAAAAGCGCTACAGTCATTGGCCGGCGAACCGCGCACGCTGATTTTTTACGAGGCACCGCACCGGATAGTGGACAGTCTGCAGGATATGGTTGCGGTCTTTGGCGCGACTCGTCCTGCGGTGGTTGCCCGGGAATTGACCAAGACCTTTGAGACGGTGCTGCGGGGCAGCCTCGAGTCCCTGTTGGCGCAGGTTAGCGCCGACCCCAACCAGCAAAAAGGGGAGTTCGTGGTGCTGGTGCAGGGCATCTATCAGTCCCAACAGATTTCGCACACCGAACAGGACCATTTACTGGCGGTATTGCTGGAAGCGGTGCCAGTGAAAACCGCGGCAGCGCTGGCATCGAAGATCAGCGGCGTGAAAAAGAACCAGTTGTACGACCGGGCGCTGCAACTGAAAAAAAACCATCCGCAATGAGCCCGCTATCGCGCAAACAGCGTGGGACAGGGTCGAACTTTTACTTGTATTTCATGCTAATTGCCGTATATATGTCGATGGGAGTCGGCTAAACAGTCGCGCTATCCGCAAGGATAGGGAGGAAAGTCCGGGCTCCACAGGACAGGGTGCCAGGTAACGCCTGGGGGGCGCGAGCCCACGGCCAGTGCAACAGAAAGCATACCGCCTAAGCGCCCGCTCGCGGGCGCCGGTAAGGGTGAAATGGTGCGGTAAGAGCGCACCGCGCCGGTGGCAACACGCGGCGGCACGGTAAACCCCACCCGGAGCAAGACCAAATAGGGGAACATGTGCTTGGCACACGGTGCGGTCCGTACCGGTTCCCGGGTAGGTTGCTTGAGGTGTGCGGTGACGTACATCCAGATGAATGGCTGTTCTCGACAGAACCCGGCTTATCGGCCGGCTCCCTTTTCCGCTGTTATCTTCCAGTGTTTGATTCGCAGTCAGATCTGTATTAAATCCCGCCACTATGGGCGTTTGTTCCTGCCGGTTGCCCGAACGGCAATATTCACATTGTTCACATTTTGTCACCAGAAGTTAATGTAGTACTTTAAGTAGGCTTTTTAACCGATTGTTGTTGTGGTTAATTAACATTCAACGACCCGCCCGACGTGACGCTTTTTGTCACCTAAGTACTTGTCCATCAAGGAAGAATTCCCCTGTTTTTAAAGACTTTTAGCTTGACACTTGGTCAGTTTCATTCCTATAGTGTAGTAATGTGGGGAAAAGTGGACATTTCTGGAAATCCATGGGTAACTGTGGCGCGTTAGGGGAAATTATAGTTGTTAAGTGGGCATACTTCGATCAACCTCGATGCGAAAGGTCGGCTAGCGATACCGACCCGCTATCGCTCCTACCTGACGGAAAGTGCAGGGGGGAAATTGTGCGCCACGGTACACCCTGATGTCTGCTTGATGCTCTATCCCATCGCTGAATGGACGACGGTGCAACGCAAAGTGATGAAGTTGTCCAATATGAATAAAAAAGCGCGTGATCTGCAGCGATTGATCATTGGTTATGCGTCCGAGCTGGAGATGGATAGCAATGGCCGGTTATTGCTTCCGCCCTCCCTGCGCGAATTCGCCGGGCTGGACAAACGAGTGGTGCTAATCGGTGTGGGCAACAAGTTCGAACTGTGGGATGAGCAGCGCTGGATCGACCGCCAGAATGCCTGGCTATCCGATAACAGCGAGGAAGGCAGCCTGACCGATGAGCTGGAACAGTTGTCGTTGTAACTGTCGTTGTAATTAATTGTTGTTGTCGTCAATGCCCAATGTGAACGAATTCAGCCATCAACCGGTGCTGGTCGACGAAGTGCTGGATGCACTGAACGTCAAACCCGAAGGCAAGTATATCGATGGCACGTTTGGCCGCGGCGGTCACGCGGGCCGGATCGTGGACAAACTCGATGAGCGGGGCCGGCTGCTGGTGATGGATAAAGATCCGCAGGCTATTGCCGCGGCCCGGCAAATGTTTGCGGCCGATGACAGGGTCATTATTGCCAAGGGCTCGTTTACCATGCTCGAACAACTGGCAGCTGAACAGGGATGGATGGGCGACGTGGACGGGATATTGCTCGACCTGGGCATTTCCTCGCCCCAGGTTGATGATGCCGCCCGCGGTTTCAGTTTCCGCCGTGACGGCGCCCTGGACATGCGCATGGATACTGAATCGGGCCGCAGCGCAGCCCACTGGATCGCGCAGGTGGGTGAACGGGAGCTGGCATCGGTGCTCAAGGAATACGGCGAAGAGCGTTTCGCCAAACGTATCGCCAGAGCCATTGTGGCGGCCAGGACGGAGCAACCCATTAAGACGACCAAACAACTGGCGGCGATTATTGCGCAGGCCCATCCCCGCTGGGAAGAAGGTAAAGATCCGGCGACCCAGAGTTTCCAGGCCATTCGGATTTTTATCAACAATGAACTGGATGATTTGAAAACCTGCCTGGGGCAGGTTATTGACGTTTTGAAAAGTGGTGGCCGACTGGCGGTTATCAGTTTCCATTCCCTGGAAGACCGTATCGTAAAACGTTTTATTCGCGACCAGTCGAAAGGGGACCGTTATCCGGCGGGGTTGCCGGTGACCCAGGCGCAACTGAATCCGATCCTTAAACCCATCGGTAAGGCTATCAAACCCGGTGAGGTGGAACTGGCGCGCAATCCCCGGGCAAGAAGCTCGGTTTTGCGGGTGGCGGAAAAAATTTGAAAGACAAGCGTTTGAAAGACAATCGAAAGTAACGACAACGGGCAAGGCAAATAACAATCATGACCAGGACACAGGGAGCCGTCATTGCGTTAACCCTAATGGTACTGATATCAGGCTTGCTGGTGATTAATGCCATTCACCTTAACCGGCAAGCCTTTGTGCAAATGCAGGAATTGCAACAACAACAGGATGCAATGGAAACCGAATGGAGCCAGTTGCAGCTGGAACAGGCCACCTGGGCGGCTCATGGCCGGGTGGAAGGCATCGCCAGCCATAAACTGGGCATGAAAATACCGTCAATGGACTCAGTGTTGATTATAGAACCATGATGACTAACGACACCCATACCGCAAACTATACCGCCAAAGATAAGCAGCGGGTGGCATTCACCGCCGTTATGCTGGCGTTCGTGACGTTTATGCTGCTATGGCGCGCCGTCGACCTGCACGTGGTCAGTAAGGACTTCCTGCAAAATCAGGGTGATGCCCGTTACCTGCGGGAAGTGCAGATACCCGCCGACCGGGGCATGATTGTCGACCGCAACGGCGAACCCCTGGCCATCAGTGCGCCGGTCAATTCCGTCTGGGCCAATCCCAAGGAACTAATCAAGGCACGCCAGGACTGGGTGCGCCTGTGTGTGGTGTTAAATATTGATATCAACGACTTACAGCAGCAGCTGGCCAGCCACGCTGATAAGGAATTTATGTATCTCAAACGTCAGGTGATTCCCGACGTGGCGCAACGGGTCAAGCAACTTAATATTCCCGGCGTGTTCCTGACCCAGGAAAACCGCCGATACTATCCGGCCGGCGAAGTCACGGCCCATGTCATCGGCTTTACTAATATCGACGATGTGGGGCAGGAAGGCGTGGAACTGGCGCTGGACGACCGGTTGCGGGGTACGCCGGGCAGCATGCGCGTGATTAAAAACCGGTTGGGCCAGGTTGTCGAAGAAGTGGAGCAGGTTCGCCCGCCGCAGCACGGCAAGGATGTGGTACTGACCATCGACCGCCGTATCCAGTACCTGGCTTACCGGGAATTGAAATCAGCCGTCCAGAAAAACCGCGCCACGTCCGGTTCCATCGTTATTCTCGATGCGCGCAACGGCGAAATACTGGCAATGGTTAATCAGCCTTCCTATAATCCAAACAATAAAGATGAGTTGCAGCTTGACCATTTACGTAACCGGGCCATTACGGACGTTTTTGAACCCGGCTCCACCATGAAACCTTTTACCATTGCGGCGGCGCTGGAGTCCGGCAAATACAATCCGCATACCATCGTGGACACCACCCCCGGCCTTTATCGGGTCGGCCACAAAGTCATCCGCGACCATCGCAATTACGGCGCCATCAATGTAACAACGGTGATCCAGAAATCCAGTAATGTGGGCGCCAGCAAGATTGCTCTGTCCATTGAACCGCGTACCCTGTGGAAGGTCTTCGCCGGTGCTGGATTTGGCGAGACCACCGGCGTGCGTTTTCCCGGTGAGTCCACCGGTTTGTTGTCGGATTATTATGGCTGGCGCAAAATCGAAAGAGCCACGTTGTCCTACGGCTATGGTCTTTCGGTAACACCCTTGCAGTTGGCCCGCGCGTACACGCTGTTTGCCGGCAACGGTTCCTTGCAGCCGGTAACGCTGGTGCGGCGTACCAGCAACCGGCGCGACCCCAGTCTTTATTATCAATCCGAACCGGTAGTGAGTGAGCAAACCATCAAGCAAGTGCGCAAGATGATGCAGGCGGTGGTGGGCGACGGCGGTACCGGCACGCGGGCCCAGGTGCCCGGTTATAAAATTGCCGGCAAGACGGGCACGGTAAAGAAAAGCGGTAAAGGCGGTTACCTGGACGACAGCTATGTGTCGGTCTTTGTAGGCATGGCGCCGGCCACCCGGCCACGGTTGATTATGGCGGTGGTGGTCAATGACCCGCACGGCGAGGAGTATTACGGCGGTGCCGTGGCGGCGCCGGTGTTTTCCCGGGTAATGGCCGGCACGTTGCGGTTGCTGGATGTTCCGCCCGATGATTTACCGTCACTGCGGGGAACGCAAGTGGCATTGTTGGCGGATGCAGGATCGGGAGGTTCTCATTTGGGAGAAACTCAATGATGCCCGCCATGAACAAAGACCCATCGAAAACATTACAACAGTTACTGGCCGAGATTGCACCGGTCAATGCGGAAGACGATTGTCAGGTGAGCGGATTGTCCCTGAACAGCAGGGCGGTGGAACCCGGTTATGTTTTCTTTGCCCTGGCCGGCCACCGCGAACACGGTTTTAACTACGCCGCCAACGCTATTCGCCGCGGCGCCTGCGCGGTGGTGTGGGAAGCGGAAACGCTGGACGACGACGTGGTATTGCTCGAACCCGATGCCGCCAGCCGCGTGCCGTTGATCCCGGTAGTCAACCTGAAACAACAGGTGGGCCGGATCTCGGAACGTTTTTATGATGAACCGTCAAAGCAGCTTTGTATGATCGGCGTCACCGGCACCAATGGCAAAACATCCTGCAGCCAGTTTCTGGCGCAGGCGTTAAACGCCGATGAAGCCAGTTGTGTTATCGGTACGCTGGGTAACGGATTTGTGGGCAACCCGCAGGACGCAACCCATACCACGCCGGATGCCGTCACGTTACACGGTTTGCTGGCACAATACCGGGATCAAAATGCCAAAAATGTTGTTATGGAAGTGTCGTCTCACGGATTAAGCCAGGGGCGGGTCGCGGGTATTGCGTTCGATATTGCCATTTTTACCAACCTTAGCCGTGATCATCTCGACTACCACGGTGATATGACCGCCTATGGTGAAGCTAAAAAGTTGTTATTCGAATCGCCCACCCTTAAGACCGCGATTGTTAACGCGGATGATGATTTCGGGCGCGACCTTGCCGATTCCCTGCAGGAGCGGATGCAGGTTATTCGTTATGGTGTGACGCATGATGCCGCTGTGGATGTGCGCGCCTCCAAGGTTCGGCTGGATAATGCCGGCGTGCATTTTGATGTTATTACGCCGTGGGGCAGCGGCATTGTCAGCTCCCCGTTGTTGGGAAGATTTAACGTCAGCAACCTGCTGGCGGTACTGGCTGGTCTGCTGGTCAAAGAGGTGCGTTTTGAAGACGCCTTGCTGCGCATCAGCCAGCTAACGAATGTTGCAGGGCGCATGGAAAGAGTGGCCCATGGTGACGAACGCCCTTTATTTGTTGTTGATTATGCCCATACCCCGGACGCCCTGGCCAAGGCGCTGCAATCCCTGCGCTACCACGTGGACCGCCGCCATCAGGGCAAGTTGTGGTGCGTGTTTGGCTGTGGTGGCGATCGCGACCAGGGTAAACGCGCGGCCATGGGCAATGTTGCCGAAGAATACGCTGACCACTTGATAGTTACTGATGACAATCCCCGTACCGAGGCCCCCAGTCATATTGTCGCGCAAATATTGGACGGTATTTATAAGCAGCAGGACGTGGTTGTCAACCACGACCGGGTAGCGGCTATCGATTATGCCATTGAACACGCTGGTCAATATGATGCCGTGCTGGTGGCCGGAAAAGGTCATGAAGCGTATCAGATTGTCGGAACGGAAAAACATGATTATCCCGGTGATGTAGACATGATTAAACGGTTGTTGGCCCAACGCGCGGATTCACGGAGCAGGTAATGGTCGGTTGCGAATTATCGTTAACGGAAGTGGCGCCGGCAGTGGATGGCACATTGAACGGTGAGGATACTGTTTTTCACGGAGTTACCACCGACTCACGTGCGGTTACGCAGGGGCAATTGTTCGTTGCAATCACGGGGCCTAACTTTGACGCCCATGATTTTGCCGGCGATGCGCAGCAGTCAGGGGCCGCGGCACTGTTGGTGGAGAGGCCGCTGGATCTGGATATTGCGCAACTGGTGGTAAAAGACAGTCTGCTGGCGTTAGGTAAACTGGCGGCTTATTGGCGCTCCCGGTTGTCGATTCCGGTCGTTGCTGTGACCGGAAGCAATGGCAAAACCACTGTGAAGGAAATGCTGGCTTCGATTTTTGCCGGCCTGGGTGAGACCCTGGCGACCCGGGGCAATTTGAACAACCATATCGGGGTACCGTTAACGTTGTTGAGTATCGGTAAACAGCACAAGGCAGCAGTGATTGAAATGGGTGCCAATCACCCCGGTGAGATTGCCTACTTGACGGACATTACCCGGCCGCAGGTGGCGGTGATCAACAATGCCGCGGCGGCGCATCTGGAAGGTTTCGGCTCGCTGGAGGGTGTGGCCAAGGCTAAAGGGGAAATCTACCAGGGCCTGGATAAAGACGGTGTTGCAGTCATCAATGCCGACGATCGTTTTGCTCCCCTGTGGAAGGAACTGACAAAAGACCACAAAACACTAACCTTCGGATTGCAAAACGCTGCCGATGTTCATTGCCAATGGAGCGGTGACATTAACGGTAACCGGTTGGACGTGCAAACCCCGGCAGGTGATTTTCAGTGCACGTTGCAATTGCTGGGTAAACATAACGTGATGAACGCGCTGGCGGCAACGGCCGTGGCGGCGGCCGCCAGTGTCGATGTGCAGGTCATTGCCGAGGGTATTAACGCGTTGCAGGCTGTTCCCGGCCGTTTGCAGTTGAAACAGGGCGCTAAAGGATCGCGAGTGATCGATGATACCTACAACGCCAACCCCAGTTCGTTGGTTGCCGGTTTGGATGTTTTGGCGGCAAGCCCGGGCCGGAAATTCCTGGTGCTGGGCGACATGGGGGAATTGGGCGACAACACCCTGGAATTGCACCAGCAGGCCGGTGCCGATGCGGCAAAGCTGAACATTGACCGGGTATTTACCCTGGGTGGTTTCAGCCAGGAAGCGGCGCAGGCTTTTGGTGAGAACGGCCAGCACTTTGAAGATGTTGATCAGCTGATTCAGGCCATCTTACCCAAACTTTCCAAAGATGTGACGGTGCTGGTTAAGGGGTCACGGATGATGAAAATGGAGCGTGTGGTTCAGGCACTGGCGGAACAACAGTCCTGAATGGCAATAAATAGTAGAAAGCAAAACCACGATACTGCATACAACGAACGGAACAAATACGCGAAACACGACCAAAAAGACGACCAAAGGGAAACGAAAAGGAAAACAAGGCGCCAATGTTACTTTATTTAACCGAGTACCTGACAAAACTGCACAGTGGATTTAGTGTATTCCAGTATTTGACGCTGCGCACCATATTGGGTGTGCTAACGGCTTTGGTGATCTCCTTTATCATCGGGCCGCTTATGATCAAACGATTAAGCCACTATCAGATCGGCCAACATGTGCGTGATGACGGTCCGGAATCCCATTTAACCAAGGCCGGCACCCCCACCATGGGCGGGGCCCTGATTCTGGTGGCGGTAGCAATCAGCACCTTGCTGTGGGGTGATTTGACCAACCGCTACGTGTGGGTCGTGCTGATCGTCACAATGGTGTTCGGCGCGGTGGGCTGGGTGGACGATTACCGCAAACTTGTGAAAAAGCAGTCGGAAGGACTCAAAGCCCGCGAGAAATATTTCTGGCAAACGGTCGGCGGTCTGGGTGCCGCATTTTTTCTTTATTACACGAAAAGCGAACCTATTGAAACATCGTTGATTGTCCCATTCTTTAAAGACGTGGTTATTCCGCTGGGCTGGTTTTTTATTATCTGGAGCTATCTGGTGATCGTGGGTTCCAGTAACGCCGTTAACCTTACCGACGGCCTGGACGGTCTGGCCATTATGCCGACCGTGCTGGTAGCCGCCGGTTTGGGCATTATTGCCTATGCAACCGGTAACGTTAAGTTTGCCCAATACCTGGGTATTCCATTTGTGTCCGGTGCCGGTGAAGTGGCTGTGTTCTGCGGTGCCATTGTCGGCGCCGGCCTGGGTTTTCTCTGGTTTAACGCCTATCCCGCCATGGTGTTTATGGGCGATGTGGGTGCGCTGGCGCTGGGCGCCGCATTGGGCGTGATTGCCGTGGTGGTGCGCCAGGAACTGGTGCTGCTTATTATGGGTGGCGTATTTGTGGTGGAAACCCTGAGTGTGATTATTCAGGTCGCTTCTTTCAAGTTGACCGGCAAGCGCATTTTTCGCATGGCGCCATTGCATCACCACTTTGAATTGAAAGGCTGGCCCGAGCCGCGGGTTATCGTGCGGTTCTGGATTATTACGGTGATATTAACTTTGGTGGGATTGGCGACGTTGAAGATACGTTAATGTTAAATAGCTTTT
>JASFOJ010000166.1:0-10578 GCA_050116575.1 Gammaproteobacteria bacterium
GCCTCGCCATGCAGCCAGTTGCCGTAGCCGGTGCCGGCTTCAATGGCGTGACCGAAGGTGTGGCCCAGGTTCAGTAGCGCACGTTCGCCGGCTTCGCGTTCGTCCGCGGCAACCACGTCGGCTTTATTGCGGCACGAACGATCAATGGCGTACACCAGGGCATCTGTCTGGCGCTGCAAGATATTGTCCATATTGGACTCCAGCCACTGGAAAAATTCCGCGTCACGAATAATGCCGTATTTGATCACTTCCGCGATGCCGGCGCTTAGTTGTTTGTCCTCCAGCGTGTCGAGGGTTGTCGTATCGGCGACGACGCACAGCGGTTGGTGAAAAGCACCGATCATGTTTTTACCCAGCTTATGGTTGACGCCGGTTTTTCCGCCGACGGATGAATCCACCTGGGCGAGCAGGGTGGTGGGGATCTGGATAAAGTTCACACCCCGTTGATAAGTCGCTGCGGCAAATCCTGTCATATCGCCAATAACGCCGCCGCCCAGGGCTATTAATGTACAACGGCGGTCAAATCGTTTTTCCAGCAGGCAGGAATAGATCTGGTTAACGGTGTCGAGGGTCTTGTATTGTTCGCCGTCCGGCAATATCAGGGTTTCAACCTGAATGCCTTTGAGCGCCTGTAACACGGTGTCGAGATAGAGCGGCGCGACGGTCTCGTTGGTGACTACCAGACATTGTTGCGTGGGCGTATGTTTCAGAACCAGATCGGAATTGTCCAGCAGCTTTTCGCCGATATAAATCGGATAACTGCGTGGTCCAAGTTGTACGGTTAGTATTTTCATTGACGGATTCCTGCGCGGCTGTCTGCCGGGCTGATGCCAGAATGGTTAAGGATCATTTTTTTTGATGAGTTTTAGCAATTTGTTAACAACCTGTTTGACCGAAAATCCATTGGTTTCAAACACCACATCCGCTACCTCACGGTATAAGGGATCGCGAACGGCCAGCAGGTCTTCGATGGTTTTTTTGGGATCTTCTGTTTGCAGCAGGGGGCGATTGGTGTCGCGGGCCGTGCGGCGCAACAATTGGTCCACGGGTGCACATAAATAAATAACAAAACCTTTGTTTTTGAGGTGCTGGCGGTTTTCCTGCCGAAGAACCGCGCCGCCACCGGTTGCCAGTACGATGTTTTCCCTGTCCAGCAACTCCTCGATCATGGCCGATTCCCGGTTACGAAAACCTTCTTCCTGCTCCAGCTCGAAAATAAGCGGTATGGACGCACCGGTGCGTTTTTCAATTTCCTTGTCGCTGTCAAAAAAAGAGCGTTTTAATACTTTGGCGGTTTGTCGGCCAATAGTGGTTTTGCCGGCGCCCATAGGGCCAACAAATATTATATTTTGCGGCATCTTCCCGGAATTATGATTATGAAGGATATGCTTATTTTACAAGCAGGCTGGGGGATTTGGAACCACGAAATCGTTCTAGAGTGCTGGAAATAAAATTGCCCCTTGAATCCTCTGATCCAAGGGGCAACAGCAGCCGGTCAGGCTATTCTAATGTTGAGAGGTGTACTAGCGGTTTTCCAGTGCTTCCGCGCTGGTGCTCAAACTGTTTTTGAGAATCTTGGGTGTAACAAAGATTAACAGTTCGCTTTTATCATCCGAAGTGGTTTTGGAGCGGAACAATGCACCAAGAAACGGCAGGTCTCCCAGGAACGGAATCTTGGTCGTACTGTTAAGTTTGTTTTGTTCGTAGACACCACCCAAAACCACGGTGGCGCCGTTGTCGATCAACACCTGGGTTTGTACTTCCTTGGTGTCGATGGCAGGTACACCGGCGAATTCACCGCCCACGCTGTCTTTGTTGATGGCAAGATCCAGAATAATGCGCTCATCCGGGGTAATTTGCGGTGTTACTCTCAAGCTCAATACAGCGTCCTTAAACGATACGCTGGTGGCGCCGCTGGAACTGGCTTCCTGGTAGGGTATTTGGGTACCCTGTTTGATCAGCGCTTCGTGCTGGTTGGACGTTACCACCCGCGGGTTGGAGATTACTTCGCCCCGGCCCTGGGATTCCAGCGCGGATAACTCCAGGTCGACCAGGGCATTGGAACCCAGGATGGCAAAGGCAATGGAACCTGCCGAGCCGGCCGGCGGTAATGCGGGTAAATTAACATTCAACCGGTCTTCGAGCGCGCCCGGTGTTACCGGGGTTGGTAATGGTGTGCCGTTGGTAATGCCCTGGTTCACAACAACGTCGGTACTGTTCAGTGAACCGGACGTCGTGGTTACGGTGCTGCGGTTACTGATGCCCGTTACGCCAAAGCGTACACCAAGATCTTTGGCAAACTCGTTATCGGCGATAACGATACGCGATTCAATCATGACCTGCCGAACAGGGACGTCCAGTTTGCCGATCAGCTTACGCACATCCAGCAACCGGTCCGAGGTATCCACGACAATAATAGTATTGGTGCGTTCATCGACCGTGGTGGAGCCCCGGTCAGACATGACGCCGGTACCCTTGGCCTTGAGAATTTCCGCGATAGTGCTCGCCTTGGCGTAGTTGATCTGGATGATTTCAGAACGCAGGGGTTCCAGGGTTTCAATGGACTTTTTCGCTTCCAGTTCCAGTTTTTCCCGGGCAGCGATTTCCTCCGTGGGTGCCACCAGGATCACATTGCCGGAGCGGCGCATGGACAGTCCCTTGGTTTTAAGGATGATGTCCAGTGCCTGATCCCAGGGAACGTTTTTCAGCCGCAGCGTCAGGTTACCCTGGACCGAATCGCTAGTAACCATGTTCAGACCGGTAAAGTCCGCAATGAGCTGCAGCACCGCGCGAACTTCAATATCCTGAAAATTCAACGACAGTTTTTCACCAGTATAGCCCTGGGTTTCCGTTTCTTTTTCCGCTGTTTTCTCGTCCTTGGTAACCGGCTTGACTTCGATGGTATACGTCGTGCCTGTGTGATAAGCCAGGTATTCATATTCACCGGCAGGCGTGATGGACAACCGTACCCGGTTACCAACCCGCGTTGTGTCAATGTATTGCACCGGCGTCGCAAAATCGATGACGTCGAGGCGTTGCAACAAATCATTGGAGACGCCGGTATTACCAAAATCCACAAATATTTTGTTGCCGGTTTCACCCGTGCTGGCCGGGGTATCCGAGTCGGACAGCGTTACGATAATTTGTCCTTCACCGTTGGCGCCACGGCGAAAATCGATATTCTTAATGCTGTGCAGGGTATCTTCGCCCGGTACCGCGGTGGATACTTTTGACGATGCCGGGGGCGCCTGTTTGCTGGCGGCGCGTCCGCCGGCCAGGGTTATGTAAACGTTGCGGCCGCTTACTTCAGTCTCAAAGGGTAATAGCTGAACCAGGTTCAGGATAACCCGGGTGCGGTTGCCGGCCTCGACTGCCGTGATGCTCTTGGCGAATCCGATGCCTACGTTTTTGTTTTTCCATCTCAGGGTACTGACGGTGTTGGGGAAATCCAGCGCAATGCGCGCGGGATTGTCGATGGTAAAACTGCCCGGTTCCGACGCGTTACGGGAAAAGGTCAATTTAAACTGTACTTTTTCGCCTGGCAGCTGGTCGAAGGTAACGCTTTGCAGTGCAGCATTACTGCCGGAATAGGCTCTGCGCGGCGCGGGTGCCGGCCGGGTGACGGTGCGGCGCGGCGCGGGTTTTACCGGTGCCGGCTCGGGCGCCGGGGTTGCGGCCGCTGTTTTAGTCGCGGCGGGTTCACTGGCAGCGGTCGTACCGTCACCGGGAATAGAAACAAAAATGTTATTGCCTTCGGTTCTCAGTTTATACGGTTTTAACGTGCTCATGTCGATGGAGACACGGGTGCGGCCCTTGGTTTGGCTGGCTTTCAGTGATTTGACACCGGCGGCATCTATGGGCAACGGCAGACTCCAGGGGAGGTTATTTTTTGTTTTGGATAAGTCTAAAGACAGTTTCGCCGGATTTTTAGAGGTGAAATCCGTGGGCGTGGGAGGTGTGCCGGAGAACGCCAGCCTGATTTCCACGCCGCCATCAGCTGTGGATTTAAAGTCCGCAAAATCCAGTGTGCGGGTGGTCTCATTTTCATCTTGAGCCAGTGACTGGGTAACGGGAATAAAAACCAGGACCAATGCCAGGAGCGCGAACGCATACATATTCACGGTATTCGCCAGATTATTTTTTGTTTGTGCCCGCTTTTGCATCATTAGTTCTCGGGGTTCATGATTGGGTTTTCTTATAAATACCATCTCTATGTTCCTCATTGGGATGATCATTCGCTTTCGTTCACGCTCAGGGTCGCTTGGCGTCTTACCCAGCTACCGAGTCCATCCGGTACGGTTTCTTGTAAAATGATTTCGCTTTCCGTTACACGGACAATTTTGCCGTAGTCCTGGCCGATGTAGCGGCCTTTTTTGGTGCGGTACAGGGTACCGTTTTGCGCCCGGACCAATGCCCACCGTTCACCGTTTTGTTCCAGGGTGCCTACCATGGTTAACGTGTCGAGGGGGAATTGCTCCAATACTTCGCGCTGACGGTTCATGTCCGGGCGATATTTGTTGTTGTTTGTTTTTACAACCGTACGCGTAACTAACGGTTGAAATGGATCACGTAACGTGGTTTCGTCGTATGAATAGGTTTCGTAGGTTTTAACTTTTGGTAACGGAGGAATAGGTGGCGGCTTTTTGGCTTTGACTTCCTGGATATGTTGCTGTAGATCGGAAACGTTATCATTGACACAGCCGGAAACAATAAAACTAACGACCGCCACAATTAACGCTGACCGTACAAGTGTTAATACATTTTGAAAGAATAATTTTACCGACATGACTGCGCTTTAAAATCCTTGTTAGTTATCCCAAACCGCTATCTCTATTAACGTCTGCGTTTCTTTTTCTTTTTCCGTTTCTTGGCCTCAAGCTCATCCTGGTCAAGGTAGCGATAGGTATTGGCGGTCGCCTCCATGACCAGCAGGGTTTCACCGTCGGGGCTTTTGTCCCCTTTTTTCTTGTTTTTCTGAGTTATTTTTAAATTGTGTAATGTTACGATGCGGGGCAAGGCTGCGATGCCGCTGGCGAAATTACCGAACTGGTGATAGGTGCCGACTACCTTGATATTGATAGGGTATTCCGCGTAGAAATCTTTCTTGACTTCGGATCCGGGTTTAAACAATTCAAATTCCAGGCCGGCTTTCAAGCCTTCGCGGGATACGTCCACCAGTAATTCGGCGACTTCCGTACGGCTGGGAAGCTGCAATAATAATGCCCCAAAGGACTTTTCCATTTCCTTCATTTGCTTTTTGTAGGCGGCGAGATTGGCGGCAACTGCCTGCTTGGTCTCGAATTCCTTGACCAGTTCCTGTTCCTTGGACTTGGCATTTTCCAATACCTTGATTTGGTCCTTGGTGTCAAACCAGTAGCCGGCGAAACCCACCGCTGCGCATACCGCGACTATGGCAACCAGTTTTATCGGTAGCGGCCAATTACCGGCGTTATTGAAATCCAGTTCATTGAGGTCGATGTTCACGCTTTTATCCTATCTTTACTTGACTTGGTTTCATGCCTTTGGCGTTATCTGCGTCACTTCCAGTTTGAACCAGCTCCTGTTCGGCCAGTTTTTGTTGGTCGAATCGATAATGCTGAGTTTGGGGTTGGTCAACCAGGCGGAGGCGTCCAGTTTGCGCATGAATGCTGAAACGTTGTCATTGGAATCGGCCACACCGGTAATATCCAGTTTATCCCCGGTGCGCGCGGTATCCAGTAGAAATACGCCTTTGGGAGTGGCATTGGCAATTTCTTCGAATAAATGCACGATCTCCGGTCGGCTGCTTTGCAGTTTTTGAATGACTTCCATGCGGGCCAACAACCGTTCTTTATCCTTCTTCAGGGTTTTGATTTCCTCAATCTGTTTTTCGACTTTCTTTATAGTGGTGTCCAGGAACTGGTTGCGCTGGTTCTGGCTGGAAATCATGCTGGTCATTTGAATATGTACAAATACGATTGCCAAGCCGGTGACGACCGCCGCACCGCCCAGTGCGGTATTAAACTGGCGTTGTTTGGCCGCTCGTAATTCTTCGCGCCAGGGTAATAAGTTAATATGTGGCATTAATCGAAACTCCTTAAAGCCAGACCGCACGCAATCATCAGTGCGGGTGCATCATTGCTCAGTGCCTGGGCCTTGACCCGTGACGCCAGTGACATACTGGTAAACGGATTGGCCACGGAAGCCGTTGACCCCACGCGCTCTTCAATTAATTCATCGATACCCGGTATGGATGAGCTGCCGCCGGCCAATATAATATGGTTGACGGCGTTGTGATGGCTTGATGAAAAAAAGAACTGCAGGGAACGGCTGACCTGTTGCGCCATGGCGTCTTTGTAAGGCTCTAATACTTCGGGGACATAATTATCCGGCAAACCTCCCTGGCGTTTGGCCATTCCCGCTTCTTCATAGGACAAACCATAGCGGCGTTGAATCTCTTCGGTGAGTTGTTTGCCGCCGAAAATCTGGTCGCGGGTATAAATAATCTTGCCATCGTGCAGTACGCTGAGCGTGGTCATGGTCGCACCTACATCAACGATGGCGACGGTATTGTCCTGGATACCTCCCGGTACCTGCGCCGCCAGCAGGGGAAACGCGTTTTCCAGGGTGTAGGCTTCAATATCCACAATCCGGGTAGTCAGGCCGCCCAACTCCACGGCTGCCACTCGAGAATCGACATTTTCGCTGCGAGAGGCCGCCAACAATACGTCGCAGGTGTCGGGATTGGATTCGGAGGGGCCCAATACCTCAAAATCCATATTCACTTCTTCCAACGCATAGGGAATGTACTGGTCCGCCTCCAACTGAATTTGACTTTCCAATTCTTCATCGGCTAAGTTGGAAGGCATTGTAATGACTTTTGTAATGACGGAAGACCCTGCAACGGCCACTGCGGCAAATTTTGTCCGGGATCCGGAACGTTTGACGGCACGGCGAATGGCCTCTCCCACAGCTTCGACGTCGGTGATGTTTTTTTCCACGACTGAATTAGGAGGCAAAGGCTCGGCGGCATAGGCTTCAACCTTATATCCATCTGATTGTTGGCTCAATTCCAGTAGCTTGACAGCCGTGGAGCTAATATCCAGACCGATGACGGACGTTTTCCTCGGTGCAAAAAATTGCGCTATTCCCACTCTAGGTATCCTGCTATGTTTTTTTGGGTTGAAGTGTATATCGGTACGATTTTCGCAAACTTAAAAGAAAACAGCTGGAAAATCCGGGCTAAGAACAATGTTGGTTAAAAAATAGTTAAAGATTAAATGTTATTGGGTTGATGTTATTGAAAGTTTTATACTTTGTCGACACGGAATTTTTGAAGCTGATCACACTCTAACCGACACCGAAGTTAGCTAATTTATATACAATTGTTGAATCATTATGGCCGTCAAATTTAAAAAGTTATTCAGTGCTCCTGTTCTGATCACCGTTATTAGTGGCGGTTTTATCGCTGCCCTCGTTACGAGTTTGGCGATTTACTGGTTTGTGGTTCCCAAGCTTCCGCCCATCGAAACCTTGCACGATGTACAACTGCAGGTTCCGCTCAAAATTTATACCAGGGACGGCAAGCTGATTGCCGAATATGGTGAAAAGCGCCGGGCGCCGCTGGATATCGAGCAAACCCCCCAAACCCTGATAAACGCCGTATTGGCGGCGGAAGACGACCGTTTTTATGAGCACTACGGCGTTGACCCCATGGGTATTCTGCGGGCCGTTTTTTATATCATTCGCACCGGCCATAAGGGACCGGGGGGCAGTACCATCACCATGCAGGTGGCGCGTAACTTTTTCCTCAGCCGTGAACGAACCTATTTGCGCAAACTCAACGAAATATTGCTGTCGTTCAAAATCGAAAGCAAACTCACCAAAAATGAAATCCTCGAACTGTATTTAAACAAGATTTATTTAGGTAACCGCTCTTACGGTTTTGCCGCAGCGGCCCAGGTCTATTACGGCAAGGATGTACACGAGCTGACACCCGCCGAGTTCGCGATGATTGCCGGGTTACCCAAAGCCCCGTCTCGTTACAATCCCATTGTTAATCCCAAGCGCGCTTTGCAGCGGCGTAATTATGTGTTGGGCCGTATGCATGAGCTGGGTTTTCTGTCCGATGCGGACTACGAACTGGCAAAGGATTCCGATGACGACGCGGAATACCATGGTTTGCGAGTCGAGGTGGATGCGCCTTACCTGGCGGAAATGGTGCGTTCTGAAATATATGACCGCCTTGGCCGGGATGCCTATATTAAAGGTTACAAGGTATACACCACCGTTGAGTCGCGGTTGCAAATTGCGGCTAATGATGCATTGCGCAATACGTTGCTGGAATATGAGGAACGTCATGGCTTCAGGGGGCCGGAAGCGAATATTGATTTGTCGACGGTGGAAGAAGGTGATGAAGACGCTTATCAGGCCATCTTGTCTGACTATAATCCCGTTAACAAACTCTGGCCCGCGCTGGTCATAAATGTGCAGGACAAAGGCGTCCAGGTTTACCAGTCTACCCACGGTTTTATCCAGGTGGATTGGGACGGATTGAAATGGGCGCGTCCGTGGAACGGCGATGGCAGGGACCCGGGACCGGCACCGGAAAAAGCATCTGATTTCCTGGTACCCGGTGACGTCATCCGGATTGTCAAAACCCATGAAGCCACAGATGAAAAACCCGCCACCTGGAAACTGGCGCAAATTCCTCGGGTGGAAGGTGCGCTGGTGTCGCTGAATCCCCATGATGGATCAATCCTGGCACTGGTGGGTGGATTTGATTTCCATAAAAGTAAGTTCAATCGGGTCACTCAGGCCGAACGCCAGCCCGGTTCCAACATTAAGCCTTTTATCTATTCGTCGGCGATCAACAAAGGATTTACCGCGGCCAGTTTGATCAATGACGCGCCCATCGTCTTTGAAGATCCCGGGCTGGAGTCTACCTGGCGGCCGGAAAACTACAGCGGTAAAGTGTTCGGACCGACGCGTCTGCGCCGCGGACTGATCAAGTCACGGAACCTGGTCTCCATCCGACTGTTGCGGGCCATCGGCATTTCTTACGCGATCAATTATCTGGAACGGTTTGGTTTCCGGCGTGAAAGTTTGCCGCGGGACTTGTCGCTGTCCCTGGGGAGTGCGTCCATTACGCCGCTGGAACTGATAACCGGTTATGCGACCTTTGCCAACGGCGGTTACAAGGTGGAGCCGTATTATATCGACCGTGTTGAGACGGCGGAAAGTGAAGTCATTCTGCGTGCGAATCCGCTGGTGGTGTGTAAAGAGTGCGAGCAGGCAGACAGCGTTGAGGAGCCATCTCAGGATACGGCGTTGATGGAGGCCGGTGCTGGAGATGACGGCGCAACTGATAACACCAACCCCGACTCAAACGTGTTGCCCCGCAATACCGATATGTTGATACCGGTAAATGATCCGCAGATGGCTGATGCTATGATGATGCCTAACGGTGAAGTTGCTGATCACGATGAGGCTATGAGTGATACAACGGTTGCTAGCAATGATATCGCCAGTATGGACAATCCTCATAGGGTGGCCAAGCGCATTGTGACGGCGCAAAACATGTATATCATGAACAGCCTTTTGCGCGACGTCGTTAAGCGAGGTACCGGCAGGCGGGCGTTGGTGCTGCACCGCAGTGATATTGCCGGTAAAACCGGTACCACCAACGAGCAACAGGACGCCTGGTTCTCGGGGTTCAATCCCAAAGTGGTGGCAACGGCCTGGGTGGGTTTTGACGAGCCTCATACGCTGGGGCATAGTGAGTACGGCGGTCGGGCGGCGTTGCCCATGTGGATCGACTACATGCGAGAAGCGCTGAAGGGAATGCCTGAAATTACCCTTGAAACACCACCCGGCCTGGTGACGGTCCGCATAGACCCTGAAACAGGGTTGTTAGTGGGCGCTGATTTTCCCAACGCGATTTTTGAAATTTTCCGAGCTGATAAGGTTCCCAAACGGCTGGAAGATGAAACCACGGTGAGTAGCGGCACTGAACAGGGCGGTGATGCGACGACGGCGTCCGAACCGGAGAACATTCCCGAGCAACTGTTTTAGGTTTGTTTAAATGACCTTATGTCGCTTAAAAATGCAGGATGGGAATTGCCCTGCGACAGGATATCGGGGTATCTAGCCTTTAGCGGCCAATCATACCTTCACCGGGCGCCGGTTCATCGTGTTGTAGTGTCAGGTTGGTATCGGTGCCGCCGGCTTTTCCTTCGCTGAGGCTGATCTTCAGTCGCAGGTTGTTTTGTGAATCGGCGTTGCGCAGTGCTTCATCCAGCGGTATTTTGCCAGCCTTGTAAAGATCGAAAATGGCCTGGTCGAAGGTCTGCATGCCAAGGTTTGCCGACTTCTCCATGACTTCCTTGATCTTGTGCACTTCACCCTTGAGGATGGTTTCGCACACCAGCGGTGTGCCCAGTAATACTTCAACAGCGACACATCGCTTACCGTCGACGGTGGGAATAAGGCGTTGGGAAATGAACGCCCGCAGGTTTAACGATAAATCCATTAACAACTGGTTGCGGCGTTCTTCGGGGAAAAAGTTGATAATCCGGTCCAACGCCTGGTTGGCATTGT
>JASFOJ010000167.1:0-10455 GCA_050116575.1 Gammaproteobacteria bacterium
CGTTTACCATTTATTTTGTTCATTCATTGATACTCATTCACCAACCGTTTCTTCCTTTTCTTTTTCCTTTTCCATACCCAGTTCCTTGATTTTGCGGGTGAGGGTATTGCGTCCCCAGCCCAGCAGTTTGGCGGCGTCCTGGCGGCGGCCGCCGGTGTGTTGCAGCGCGGTTTCGATCATGATCTGTTCGAAACGGGGGACGGCGTTGTGCAGTATGGTTTGTTGGCCGCGGGATAGTTGCTGGTTGGCCCAGCGTTTTAACGCGCCCTCCCAGTCGCTGTCTTCGCCGGGGACTTTGGTTTGTTCCATCAACTCCGGTGGCAGGTCTTCCATGTGGATGACTTTGCCCGGCGACATGACGGTGAGCCAGCGGCAGGTATTTTCCAGCTGGCGCACGTTGCCTGGCCAGTCGAGCTGCGAGAGGTAGTTTTCCGTTTCCTTGTCCAGTTGTTTGACTTCCATGTTGAGTTCTTTGGCCGCGGATTCGAGGAAGTGTTTCATGAGCAAGGGAACGTCTTCCTTGCGGTCTCTTAACGGC
The DNA here is from genome assembly GCA_050116575.1 of Gammaproteobacteria bacterium. Lineage (GTDB taxonomy): Bacteria > Pseudomonadota > Gammaproteobacteria > SZUA-152 > SZUA-152 > JAKEGK01. The sequence goes on from JASFOJ010000167.1 coordinate 539, forward strand.
GGCATGTGGATACGGATTACGTTAAGGCGGTGGAATAGGTCTTCGCGGAATTTGCCGGCCTGGACACCGGTTTGTAAATCCTGGTGGGTGGCGGCGATGATACGCACGTCTACCTTGATGGGAGTGTGCCCGCCCACGCGGTAAAATTCGCCGTCGGCCAGTACACGTAGTAAACGTGTTTGCAGGTCGGCGGGCATGTCGCCGATTTCGTCGAGAAATAATGTGCCGCCATCGGCTTGCTCAAAGCGGCCCTTGCGCTGGCTTTGGGCGCCGGTGAACGCGCCTTTTTCATGGCCGAACAGTTCCGATTCCAACAGGTCTTTCGGGATCGCTGCGGTATTGAGCGCGATAAACGGGTAGTCGGCACGTGGGCTGTGTTTGTGCAACGCTTTGGCCACCAGTTCCTTTCCGGTACCGGACTGGCCGGTGATCAGTACGGTGATTTTGGAACGTGATAAACGGCCGATGGCGCGAAACACTTCCTGCATGGATGCGGCTTCGCCGATGATTTCCGGTGTTTCAGTTTGTTCCACGGCGGGCGCTTCGACTTGCTGGTTTTGCGAGTGTTGTATGGCACGCGTTACCAGTTCAATGGCATCGTCGACATCGAAGGGCTTTGGAAGGTATTCAAAGGCGCCGCCCTGATACGCCGATACTGCGCTGTCCAGATCGGAGTGGGCCGTCATAATGATTACGGGTAGGTCAGCTGCCTGGTCATGGAGCTGATTGAGCAGTGTCAGGCCGTCGATGCCCGGCATGCGAATGTCGGTGATAATCGCGTTGGGCTTGCGGTTGTTGATTTCCTGCAGTACGCGCTTGGCGTTTTCAAAGGTTTCCACTTCCATGCCGGCTTGTTTCAGGGCGCGTTCCAGTACCCAGCGTATGGAACGGTCGTCGTCGACCACCCAGACGCTTTTCGTGTTTATGCTGTCGGTGAAGTTTGTTGCTGCTGTATTATTCATTGCAGGATACTCATCTCAATTAATGGTATTGCGATTCGCTGATCGGTAACAAAATACTGAATACGGTGCGGCCGGGCTTGCTTTTGCATTGAATGGCGCCGTTATGTTGTTGCACCAGTGACTGCGAAATGGACAGTCCCAGGCCGCTGCCATTGGCCTGGCTGGTAACCATGGGGTAGAAAATGGTTTCCAGCATATCTTCGGGTATGCCCGGGCCGTCGTCGATAATGTCAATCTGGCATACCAGTTTGTGCCGTGTCTGGCCGATGGTCACTTGCCGTTTGGGGCGCGTTCGGAACGTGATGGTGCCGTCTTCGCCCACGGCGCGCAGGGCATTCATGGCGATGTTAAGCACGGCCTGAATCAACTGGTCGCGGTCGGCTTCGATTTCCGGAATACTGGGATCGTAGTCGTGTTTGATAATTACTTTTTCCGGCTTGTCTGCGTTGAGCAGTTGGGTGATGTGTTCGGTAACTTCATGAACATTGATCCTTTGCCGGTGAGGCGGCGTGTTCGGCCCCAATAAACGGTTCACCAGATTGCGCAGCCGGTCTGCTTCGCCAATGATGACGTTAGTGAATTCTTTCAGGCCCTCGTCGGTCAACTCCCGTTCCAGTAACTGTGCCGCGCCGCGCAAGCCACCGAGGGGGTTTTTAATTTCGTGCGCCAGGCCACGGATCATGGCGCGCATAGCGTTGTTCTGCACGAAGTTGTGTTCTTCGCGCGAGCGGATTCCGTGCTGAAGGCTGTTTAATTCAATTAACATGACGCGTTTGCTGGTGTCGCCCTTGTCTTTGCTGTCCAGTAATGGTGTAACGACGCAATCCACCGTAATGACCTGCCGGTGCATGATGGTAAGCTCCAGTTCCCGTTCCGTGAATGGGTTCCCCGAGATGAAGGCTTGCCGTATTTCGCCGGTAAGGCGCTGGTCGCCGGAAAATAATTCGTTGATATCCGTGCCCTTGATTCGTTGACGGCTCATGTCGAACAGGATTTCCCCCGCCGGATTGATATATTCAAGCTGCAGCTCGCGGTCCAGCAATAGAATCGCGTTCGTTAGCCCTTCGACTATTTGTTTATAAAAATCAAGATCTTGGATCACGTTCAGCGCCCTTTACTATATGTTAGCAATTTCCAAACCAATTCCCGGGAAACAGATAAGCACTTTTTATCGCGCGTGCTGTTGAGTTGAAAAATATACGTTAATCAATAAGTTAAATGGGGTTGGCCAACGTCGAAATCCGGCATGGATTCACTGGTGGTGATAAAACATACAAAGCTAAGCCAATTTGGGGATTTCTTAGCGATATTATTGCACTATTATGGTGCATTGTGTGAAATTTGTTACGCGATTGTGGGCAAAAACGGTGCTTTGTTTCGCGGGGGCTAAACGACCAGGTTGCCGGGTGGGGTCAGCGTCGCAGAACTGAAGCTCTCAACACATGAATCGTGATACTGGAGGAGCTGGCGAGTACCTTTCCTTTACTGCTTTCGACTTGAACGCTGATGGAGTGGGTACCGCGGTTCATGTTCTCCAGGTTGAACGAGGCGCTTTCACTGGTTTGGTGTTTTTCACCGTCCACCAGCACCACATAACGATCACCGGCTTTGGTGTTCAGGGCCGGTTGCGAAGCCACTTTGACGGGGAAAACACCGCCGTTGGCGCGAATAGCCTGGTCGTTGTCCGGTTTGAGGAACGTGACTGCGCTATAAGCGGTTTCGGGGGTTTCGGACTTTTTCTTGTTGTTGCTTTCACCGAAAGATGGGGTAGTAAAGGTTTTTTTGGGCGGTTTGGAATCAAACGTCATGGCCGGCGGTGGCACATTAATGGGTTTATCGCCGGGATGTTGCGGATGGTCGGCATAGCTGATGTTACCGTCCTCATCGACGTGTTTGTATACCGCTGCCTGTACGGTAGCGACCGCCAGGCTGAGCAATAAGACAATGAGTGTTTTTGGGATGACCGCAGAGTATGTCATAACGAATAGATTAGCTCTTTTTTTAGTAAAAACAAATAGTAATCCGATTAAAGCCCGTTGCGGCCGATTTTATCGTTAGACTGGCGGTGGGGGTATAAGTTTGGATGCCCGTTGGTGCGGTGGGATGGGGGTCACAGCATAAAAAGCCGCGCATAAAAAATGCCCCCGTTTCCGGGGGCATCGTGTTCACTGTTAAAAAGACCGATCGGCCTTTTTAAGATCGTGGTGCTTACAGGCTGTAGTACAGGTCGAATTCCACCGGATGCGTCGCCATACGCAACTGGGTCACTTCTTCCATTTTCAGGTCAATGTAAGCGTCGATCATGTCGTCGCTGAATACACCGCCAGTGGTCAGGAAGGCGCGGTCGGCGTTTAGTGCCTCCAGGGCCTGGTCGAGCGAGTAACAAACCTTGGGAATTTCCGCTTCTTCTTCCGGCGGCAGATCATACAGGTCCTTGTCCATGGCTTCACCGGGATGGATCTTGTTCTGGACACCATCAAGGCCGGCCATCATCATGGCGGCGAATGCCAGATAAGGGTTGGCGGTGGGGTCCGGGAAGCGCACTTCGATGCGGCGTGCTTTCGGGTTGGAAACATAAGGAATACGGATGGAAGCGGAACGGTTGCGGGCAGAGTAAGCCAGCATAACCGGTGCTTCAAAACCCGGTACCAGGCGTTTGTAGCTGTTGGTGGACGCATTGGTAAATGCGTTTAAGGCGCGGGCGTGCTTGATAATGCCGCCAATGTAGAACAACGCCGTTTCGGAAAGACCGCCGTATTCGTTGCCGGAAAAGATGTTTTCGCCGTCTTTGGCCAGCGACTGGTGGCAGTGCATGCCATTACCGTTGTCACCTACCAGCGGTTTGGGCATGAAAGTGGCGGTTTTGCCGTAGGCATGCGCCACGTTGTGAACCACGTATTTCAGGATCTGGTTGGCGTCGGCGCGTTTGACCAGGGTGTCGAATTTGGTGCCGATTTCACACTGACCGGCGGTGGCTACCTCGTGGTGATGGACTTCGGTCATGACGCCCATTTCTTCCATGGCCAGACACATGGCGGAACGGATGTCGTGCAGTGAATCCACGGGAGGAACTGGGAAATAACCGCCTTTGACGCCGGGACGGTGACCGATGTTACCGTCTTCGTAAACGCGCTCGGAGTTCCACTCGGATTCTTCGGAATCGACCTTGTAGAAAGCGCCACTCATATCGACGCCCCAGCGAACATCGTCCAGGATGAAAAATTCAGGTTCGGGACCGAAAAAGCAGGTATCGGCAATGCCGGTGGACTTAAGGTAAGCTTCCGCGCGCAGCGCCACGGAGCGGGGGTCGCGGTCGTAACCCTGGCCGGTAGATGGCTCTACGACGTTGCAGCGGATGATCAGGGTATTTTCATCGGAGAAGGGGTCCATGACCGCCGTATCCGGGTCCGGTTGTAAAATCATGTCGGATTCGTTGATGCCTTTCCAGCCGGAAATGGATGAACCATCAAACATTTTTCCGTCGGTAAAAACATCTTCGTCTATGGTATGGGACGGAACCGAGACATGCTGCTCTTTCCCCCGGGTGTCCGTGAAGCGAAAATCAACAAACTTCACGTCTTTTTCTTTCATCATGGATAAAACGTCACTTGCGGACATTACAGACCTCCTCAGTCAATCAAAATGTAATTTTTGCTGTTATGAAACCTTGTGCAACGGATGATTCAAAACATTCCTGCCTGCCCGTGGTGCAGATAATGTGCCACGGAAAAAAATAATAAAAAACAACATGCTACAACGTAATAAGGCGGTGCTGGGTGCTATATATGCACTATTATGGTGCTGCTCAAAGTTAAATGCACCAATATAGTGCATCTCTACTTGTTGCCTGTTTAGTGAAACAGGACTTTTGCGTCGGCGATGGTGTTGAGCGTCATGCAGGCTTCGGAAAGCAGGCCGGCGACGTTGGCAGCATGTTCCTGGCTATCCATCTTGCCGAGGGGTAATGTTACCTCCACATGAATTTTGCCGTCCAGATAATGCAGGGTAATATTGTCGATAAACTGGGCCTCCGGGATATTGGCCCAGGATTTTCTCAATTTGTCGATCAACATCTCACGGGTGGGCAGGTTGTCGCTGCGGGCCATGAGTTCGTCGTCTTCCGGGTCAATGTGGACCATGACGTCGGTAACATCGTCGATTTGCTGCACCACCTGCTTGCGGACTTTTTCACCAATCAAATGACCCTCCGAGACGCTGACCTTGGGGCTAACCAGGACATGAACGTCCACCAACGCCTCGCCGCCCATACGGCGGGTGCGCAAGCTATGCAATTCGCGCACACCATCCACGTTCTTGATGGTTTCATTGATGGAGTTGACCTGTTCCGGCTCCAGCGCCGTGTCCACCAGTTCGCGTACGCTTTGCACGCATAAATCCCAGCCGATTTTTAGAATCATCAAGGCCACACCGATGGCGGCGATGGCATCCAGATACTGGAATCCCATCATGGTACCGGCGACACCGGCCAGTACAATGACTGAGGAAATGGCATCGCTGCGATGGTGCCAGGCGTTGGCGCGCAACATATTCGAATTGAACTTGTTGCCCACGTGAATGGTGTACTGGTAAAGGAATTCGTTGGCGGCAATGGATATGGCGGCGACAACTAATGCAAGCATGCCCGGATGCATGAGAAAGTCCGGTTCCAGGATGCGGCGAACGGCGTCCACCGCCAGGCCACCCGCCACGACAATAAGCAGTAGTCCCAGCGCCACGGTGACTACGGTTTCAAACCGGCCGTGTCCATAAGGGTGGTCCTCGTCCGCTTCCCGGTGGGAATGTTTGGCGGCAAACAATACCAGGCCGTCGGAGATCAGGTCGGACAGCGAGTGAATACCATCGGCAATCAATGCCTGTGACTGGGCGACATAGCCGAACAAAATTTTAATAAACGACAGAAACAGGTTGGTGGCGGCGCCCACCAGCGTCACCTTTTTGGTTTCGCGGTAACGCTCGGCGTTCGCGAGGCGGCCGTTAGCCGGTTCCAGCAGTGGTGGATGTTGGTGGGGATGTTTATGTGCCAAGGCCTTCGACCTCGATGGTAATGGTTATTTCGTCGTTATCGGTATGGGTGGCCAGTACTTTGTGCCCGTTGATCCGCGACCACATGGGGATATCATTAAGTGCGCCGGGGTCGGTACACACCACCGTCAATTGGTCGCCCTTGCTTAATGCCTGCACGGCATTTTGGGTGCGAATGACTGGCAACGGGCATAGTATATGGCGCGCGTCCAGGTGTTGCTGTTTCATATATGCCACGCTTCGGGAATGTCGTCCTGTTTTAACGGCGTTACGGATACCTGCTCAAGATTGCCATTTTCATGGTGGATGGCAACATTTACCTGGCTGGCATCCCGTCCCTGGCTGTAGCGGGCCACCAGTTGCGCCGCCAAGTGTAAGTCATCTTTGTCGGCTTCGCCATCGATTAACGCCAATGGTCCGCTGTGACTGGTGGTGCGCATATGCGTAAAGGATTTGCGGTAACCTTCCAGGAACCGGGTTTCTCCTTCCTCGCGGCTGATAATGACCTTGAAATGTTGGCGTGGGCGCAGGTGGCGGCCCACTTTGAGCAACATGATGTCGTCCAGTTCGTATTCCCGGGAGCCGCGCGCCTGCCACAGGTCCGCCAGCTTTTTGGAATAGGCGGCGTCGGTTAAAAAACAGCAGCCGCCCGCCGGTTGGGCATACTCTTCAAAACCAAACTTCGCGGCCAGTGCCATTTGGGGTTTGCGGCTGCGGCCGGAAAAATCATATAACGCGTCGCGGTTTACCCAGCCTTCGCGCTCCGGCAAGGTGGCAGGTAACAATTTGGCGCACAACGGGCGCAATAAGCGCTCGCCGGCGCCGGATTCCTTTTGTACCACCGGCATGGTGTCTTTGCGTTGCGACATGGGCCGCTGGCCGATTACCTCGCCGGTAATGATAAAGTCGAAATCATGCTGCTGAATCCATTCGTATGCCTGCTGCACCATGAAGCCCTTGCAATCCAGGCAGGGGTTCAGGTTGGCGCCGTAACCGTGCCTGGGATTGAGCACCACCGCTTTGTAGGGTTCAATAACGTCGATAATGTGCAGTTTGATGCCCAATTGTTCCGCGACCCACAGCGCGTTATTGCGCTTGGGTTTGGCCTTGTCTTTTTTGCGGATCGCGTGGGTATGGCCTTCCACGCAAAAGCCGGTAAAAAAATTGATACCTTCGACGTGGATACCCTGTTCCTGCATGACCCGGGCGGCCAGCAAGGAATCTAGGCCTCCCGATATGAGGGCGATCGCTTTGCGTTGAGTCGTCATCGTGATTTACAACCGAATAATCAATAAGCTGCTTGGAATTGGGAGGCTTATTTTAACGTACTCGGCACGGATTTGCTGGACGCAATGCGTAATTCGTGGACCCGATTTCGTTTCGGACGATTGTTTAATGTTTGAAGCGGGGCAAAGGGGGTGTTTCGATTTCTCTGTAACTGGATTTATCCGCAATAACCATGGGGTGGTCTCCTGTGCCGGGCGCGCTAGTGTCCGGTTCGCCCGGCTGGTTAACGCTGCGCATGGCGCGCAGTAAATCACGGATGGGGAGGAAGGATTCATACAGCCGTTGATAAAGCCGGGCACCGCCGGTTTCCAGCACCGCGGACAGATGCCGATAGGCGCCGCTGCCCAGATCCACAAAATATTGCTCGCTGACCCGTTTGCGTCTGGCGCGCCGGGGAAAAAATCCCGCATGGATGAGACAGACATCGCCCACGTCCCGGAGCTTGTCCTGCTGGTTGCGTCCCGTGGACAGCAGGCTGTCAATGTAATCCAGGGCCAGTACCCGGGCGGCGATATCGGGCTTGCTTGAAAAGCGCATCAGCAGGAACACCAGGTAGCTTTGCAGCTCCTCGTCCAGGTAGACCCGGGCGAGCCCTTCGGCCTCGCAAACCAGCGAGTGCCATTGGGCGGTGGATGTGGGATGGAGCACCAGTTGTGACATAGTCCTAAGTCTTTGGCTGGGTTAGCGTTTCTTACTTAGGGTATCGGCACGGTCCGCCGGTTCCTTTATTGGAGTATCGATTGAAACGCTAATGCATTTCGGTTGCCGCCAATGTCCAGAGGGGAGGTATAACCTGTTGAAATATCGGGGTTTTTGGGTGGTGGATTGGTATTCACGGTGCTATTTGCGTATTTTTCCCTCCGTGCCCTGCAGCAACTTGCGAATATTGCTGTGGTGGCGGACCACCAGGATAACGCTCATAACGATAATGGTCACCAGCAAGGGAACGTTGGGTATGACCAGCCAGAAATACAGCGGCGCCAGGCAAGCGGCCGTCAGGGCCGCCAGGGAGGAGATATTGAACAGTGCCGCCACTATCAGCCAGGTGGCCAAAACCGCCAGCCCCACCATCCAGGATATACCCACCATAACGCCGAATGCCGTAGCCACCCCCTTGCCACCACGAAACGAAAAAAATACCGGAAACAAATGGCCCAGAAACGCCGCCAGGCCGATGAGTCCCAGGTTCGCAACGTTCTGGTCGAAGGCGTGGCCGATGAGCACCGGGGTCAGCCCCTTGAGGGCATCGCCCGCCAGAGTGATGGCGGCCGCTTTTTTGCCGCCAATACGCAGCACATTGGTGGCGCCGGGATTATTGGAGCCTTCTGTGCGCGGATCCGCTAACCCCATGGCCTTGCACACGATAATGGCGGCTGACAGTGATCCCATTAAATAAGCGATAACTACGAGGGTAATAAAAAGCGGGCTGAATTCAATCATGGCTGTTTTATTGCGTTTTTCTTGTCACTATCCGGGTATGATGGCTATCCATGCATGGTTCCTGTTGTCGGGGTTACTTGATCGTCACGACTATTACCACAGTTACTTGGATTACCCCGCTTGAAATGGTTATAGTGTATCGGCCAGTAAGATTGTTGTGGCGATATTATCAACGAACCCAGTTGCCGGAAACTGTTTTTCGAACCAAATTTGAGTGTGCTCACCGGCTTATAATACCAGACACGCCGGGTGATTACCGGAATGTATCCGGGTTATTGGTGTTAACGAGTGCGTATGTCGGGATAGTAAATGGATATTATTTATTTAAACGACCTGGAGATTGAAACCATTATAGGTATTTTTGACTGGGAACGCCGTGTCAAGCAAAAGGTGCGCCTGGATCTGGAAATGGCCGCGGATATCCGCCGGGCCGCGGCAACGGACAATATCGATGATACGGTGAACTATAAATCGGTGGCCAAACGATTAATAGAATTTGTGGAAGCCAGTGAATTCCAGTTGGTGGAGACGCTGGCCGAACGAATCGCTGATATATGTATTAACGAATTTTCCATTCCCTGGGTGCGTATCAGGCTCAACAAGCCGGGCGCGGTGCGCTACGCGGGCGATGTGGGGGTTGTCATCGAACGCGGCAGCCGTACCTCGTAACGGCATCCAGGACCGCTCATGCCCAAGGTTTATGTCAGCGTTGGAAGCAATATCGACCGCGATGCCATGATACGGTCGTGTGTTATTTCGCTAGAAAATATATTCAGTAACCTGTTAAAATCGTCTGTATACGAGAGTATCGCCGTAGGTTTTGAAGGAGATAATTTCTATAACCTGGTGGTGGGTTTCGACGCCGATGACCCCCACGAGGTGATGGATATTCTGCACGACATTGAACAGCAGCACGGCCGCAGTCGTGGCCAGAAAAAATTCAGTGCCCGCACTCTGGATCTGGACCTGTTGTTGTTCGGTCAACTGGACCTGCATGACCAGGGCCTTGATGTACCGCGGCAGGAAATCCTGCATTACGCTTTTGTACTTGGCCCGTTGGCGGAACTGGCACCGCAGGAAGTTCATCCTTTGTTGCAAAAAACGTTTGCGCAATTGTGGTCGGAATATTGTGTCGACCATCCCACAGAGGCTGATTCCATCTGGCCGGTCAGTTTCCCCTGGTAA
>JASFOJ010000168.1:0-10388 GCA_050116575.1 Gammaproteobacteria bacterium
ATTTGCATCTTCGATCCCGAGCGTTACTGGAATTTCACCGCCACGCAAATGGCCAGTTTCGGCAAGAACTCACCGTTCATCGGCTGGGAGTTCAAGGGCTGTGTTACCCACACCCTGCTCAACGGTGGGGTGGTTTATCAGCTGGGCGAAGCTTGATTGAGTAAAGACCACCAATGACCACGCAAACCGATACCGCCACAACCAGGATCCATCGGCACAGTATTTTTGTCGAAGACGCCGAAGTTCTGTCCCACCAGGACTATCCCGGCGATCAATATATACTGCGACTGCAGGCGCCCGCCATTGCCCAACACGCGTTGCCGGGCCAGTTTGCCCATATTCATTGTGGTCCGGAGTTACCCATGCGCCGGCCATTGTCCATTATGCGCGTGGATAAAGACAGCGGCTGGGTGGATTTTCTCTACAAAGTATTCGGCTACGGTACCCGGGTGCTATCGCAGCGCGAAGAAGGCGACGTCGTTAGCGTAATGGGCCCCATTGGCCAGCCATTCGTGTTACACGACGACAGGCCAAGGCGTTTGCTCATTGGCGGCGGCGTCGGTATTCCTCCAATGGTATTTGTCGCCGATGTCATTAAGCAGCAACCCAAACAAAAGCAAGAGAACAACCCGCCGTTTGTGATTATGGGTTCCGAAGTGCCTTTCCCGTTCGATGCGCGGCCATCCCAATTTATCGTGCCCGGCATGCCCGACGGTGTCATCGGCGCCATGCCATTGATGGAAGACTGGGGCATTCCCAGCCGCCTGGCGAGCACTCAGGGCTACGCCGGTTGTTTTGACGGCTACGTGACGGACCTGGCCCGCGCCTGGCTGGATGCATTGGACGCCGAGCAACGCAATCAAATTGAAATCTATGCCTGCGGCCCGCACCCCATGTTAGAAGCCGTTGCCAAAATGGCCTATGATTATAATTTACCGTGCCAGGTCTCACTGGAAGAATTCATGGCCTGCGCCGTCGGCGGCTGCGCCGGATGCGTGGTGGAAGTTCAAACCGAACAGGGACCGGCCATGAAGCGGGTGTGCGTGGACGGCCCCGTGTTTGACGCCGACACGGTATTTGGCCGAGAGTAGAGTAAGTCCGTTACACACGATGTTTTTAAAGGGGTCAGAGCCCTTTTTTATTACCTACTTGTTTTTGCAGGAGTTTTTGCGGAATAAAGAAAAGGGCTCTGACCCCTTTAAAAAACCGGGGAGAAACAATGCGCCAACATACGTTTTTGTTATCCGAAGGTTACTGGAAAGCCAGCGGTACGTTTCGCGATGAGCACGGCAAAGAATACCCCGTCAGCGGAGAAACCATTATCAGGCATCTCGATGGTAAATGGGTAAAAAAAGGCGTGATGCGCGTGGTCGCCGACCGCCCGATTAATTTTCACAACGACTACGAAATCGAACCCCTGCAGGACGGCGCGCAACAAACCAACTGGACCTCGCATAACCCCGGCCTGGGTCCGCTCACCGGCACCTTTGCCATTGACGGCGACCAACTGGTTTCCGACTACCAAACCGCGGATCAACAATACAAAGGCAACGAACGCTTTATCTATCAAGATGACGACCTGTATCAGGTGGAAGGTGCTTTATACAAAGGCGGCAAAAAAGTTTCCTCGTGGACAGTGGCGTTGCAACGCCAGCCGCACGCGGCGTCCGCCACCAAACACTGACAGTTTCCGATCTTTTCAGGCATTGAACAGTTCTCTTTTTTGCTTTTCACCTGGCCTTTGGTTTCGGTTGTAACCCCGAAATTGACCTGTTATGCAGAACGAATCAATTGATAGGTCGTAGCCCGGAAGGAGCTTGCCAAATCCGGGAACATCGTACGGTTCAAATCCTGGATTCTATCCAGGCTACGTATTAAATCCACTGGTTCCCTGGTTCCCTGGTTCCCTGGTTCCCTGGTTCCCTGGTTCCCACGCTCCTGCGTGGGAACCCAATACGTTTACCCCGTTATTGCAAAAACGCCCGGAAAGGCTCTGCAAAACAGGCATTCTACGCGTCTTTAGGTGCGGCATAACGGGTCAATTTCGGGGCTACACTTTGATTTTTTTCAAATAAATCTCAATCGCCGGCCTATGAGAAGCTGTCACACGATGGTATTCGCGCAATGGCATCCATGCCGCGCGACCGCCTTCCGGCGTGGCCCACGGTGATGAACGCATCTTTGGGTGGTGAACGGTTACCCTATAAAAATATTGCTCGTATCGCCAATATTCATTTTTATCGCCGGCAAAATACAAAATACGCTGTTGATGTACGGGCCAAGGTTTACCCTTAAGCACAAAATACGGCCCCACTTCTTCAAAATATTCCCGTTGTAAGGCTTGGACGTGCGTCTCAACGCCTTCGCGGCCACCGCCAGGCAATCCGGACATATCCAGCGCATGCGGCGGGCTGGCAACAAGCAAATTCCCATTACTGTTAAGCGTAATGCCAAAAACACCAATCCGCGGCGTTACTTCGGCGCCTTTCGGTAAATCACGCAACTGCCCGTATCGATCAATGAATTGGTTTTCAGTTAGCCACGGGAACCGGTTGTATTTGTATGTAAACACGGGGTTCATTTTCTGATAAATATCACACTGAATTTGTTCCCGGCTCTCGAAGGATTAGCCATTTCACTATATTTCCTCTGCCGGTGTTGCACGTAACCTCGGTTCGAACCTGGTAGTCCGGTGCAATTCCAACCTATTGTTTTTTAGAAGAATATAGAATGATATCCAATTACCAAATTCAATAATTGCTTCTCAATAATACCGTTATCAGTCCGTTATAGTATATACGCCGCAAAGAAATATCCCCCGGTGTTCGGTGCTATTTTAAATTTCCGTAATTAAGTTATCCAGAAAAACCTGGAGGTAAAAAATATGGGTTTTAAAGACGGTTTAAAACGCCAGCTAAGGTCGGTTATTGAATGGAAAAACCCGTCACCAGACGACCTATTCTATCAGTGGTCAGAAAACGGGGATGAAATCAAAAATGCATCCCAATTAATTATCGGTCCCGGACAGGGCTGCATCTTCGTCTATGAAGGTATGCCGAAAGCTATGTATGTTCGAAGTGGTATTGTAAACCTGAAGACCGCCAATATTCCTTTCTGGACCACCATCAAAAAATTCATGCAATTTTTTGAAAGTGAACACAAGGTGGGAATATTCTTTTTCAAAACCACCAAGATTCTGGACCAGAAGTGGGGAACGAAATCCGTTATCAAGTATGAAGACCCGAAATATAAATTCCCCGTCGGCTTGATGGCATTTGGTAACTACAGTTTCAGAATTCGTAAACCGGGGCACTTTTTTGTCAACGTTGTCGGACATAATAGTGAATTTACGGTGGCGGACTTCAGGGAAGTCATGAATTCCCGGATCGTCCAGCCGTTGACCGATTTCCTGGCGGAATCACAGTATACCTATGTTGACATTGACAAAAATCGCGATGAAATTGCAGCCGACCTGTTGGAAAAACTAAAAACCGATTTCAACAAACTGGGCTTCAGGTTGACCGATCTGCGTATTGAAGGCACCAATTTTGATGAACACACCATGAATCGTATCAACCGTATCGCCGATGTGTCAGCAGAAGTTCATGCCGCCAAGGCCGCCGGGATGGACTATGCCAACATGCAACAGCTTGAGGCGATGCGAGATGCTGCCAGGAACGAAGGCGGAGGCGCCGGCGTTGGCATGGGCATCGGTGCGGGAATGGGCTTCGGACAAATGATGGCCAATAGCATGGGCGCGGGATTTGGTGCACAACAATCCCAGCAAGCGCAGGCGCAGCACGATCCCATGGTCAAGTTGCAAAAGCTCAAACAAATGTTAGAAGCGGATTTGATTACACGGGAAGAGTACGACGCAGAAAAGAAAGAAATATTAGACAATTTCTAATAACGTCGTATTGGTAATCAATATACCCATGGAAACCGCCTATGTCTAACTGCTCGACTTGCTCAGCTCCACTGCCGGGTGCGAGTAATTTATGCCCTTATTGTGGTACGAGAAACGATACGGATTTACATGGTATCCACAAATATACCGTTGTGAAACCCGAGTCGGAACGTACTTGTCCACAATGCGAGATTCCACTTAAAACAATTGATCTAAAAATTGAAGGCAAGTTCTATATAGAACGGTGCCAACAATGCATGGGTATATTCTTTGATCCCGGGGAACTGGAAGCATTACTGGAAAAATCCGTTACCAACGTTTTCACAATTGATCATAAACGCCTGACAGCCATCTCCAAGGAGCTTTATAACAAGAACTCACAGATCAAATATCAGAAATGCCCCGTTTGTCGGCAAATGATGAGACGCACTAATTTTGGTAATAGAAGCGGCGTCATTGTCGACCGCTGCCGGGAACACGGCGTATGGCTGGACGGCGGCGAACTAAAAAAGATTATGGAATGGAAAAAGGCCGGCGGCCAACTGTTAGACAACAAGCGAAAAATAGAACAACGAGAATCAGCAGTTAGAAAAACTCAACACTCAAGGGGTGTCCGTAGTTATAGTTCAGGCAGTACAACCGTAAGAAAATATTATTACAATAACCACTATGAAGACGATGAGGACGTCATCAGTTCAGTCCTGAACATCGTCGGCAGACTGTTTGGATAAATATTAAATATAATCAGGGGCTACGATCATTTTTGTACGGCTAGGATTGCGGTTTCGTCGCACCATGAGCCAGCGCGGAGGGCGTCTGGCATCCTACAATTGCCGGGGCTCCATGGATAAGCTCGTCGTTCTCAAGCGCCGCAACCATGAACAGGGCAAAATCAATACGGCGAGTAAGATTGCTATCAAGAATGGGGTCCCCTACGTGTCTGCTCCAAACCGGTAACCCCTGACTTTCACCTTCTTCAAGGTCACTTCCGCGAACGACTGTCCATCTTGTGTTACTGTTAAATATTCTCCTGCATGCTTTTACCTGGTCATTTAACTCAACGAGACGAAACAGCCGTGCAAGCGCGCCGAAGATCTTTACGAAAGCTTTTAGCTTCCATGAATAAACATCCTTTCCGTCGCGGCTTATATGCCACCCGCAAGAGAATACCAGGCGCGCTTCCGGCTCGGCAAAGTCCAATACCGCCTGGGCGGTACCTGATGAGTATTGCTGAACACCCCAGGGAGCCAATACCGTTAATACTCCGCCGCACCCCGAAACGGCCCGCTTAATGACTTCGCGGTCATTTGTTGCTCCCGGAATGATGGTGATTCGATCTTTGAAATCATCAAGCTTCGCGACGCTTTGTTCCCTGCAAACACCGACCACTTCATAACCACGGTCCAGTGCATGTTGTACCATGTATCGACCGAGCTTTCCGGAAGCTCCTACAATGCAAATCTTTTTCAAGATATATTTCCTCGTTACATATTGCTTGTACAGGTTAATTTTTTACCGGTAAGGACATCTTCAATAATAGATGTATCGTACGCATACGATGAACGGAAGTTCATCGCTTCATCGGCGCGTCTCTAATTTGATTAAAAAATAACATTCGAAAGTCGCTATCAAGGCCGGTTCTGGCCCTTATAATGATATTCTGGAGAAATTTACTGGGCAAACAATAAGATGTCGGCGTTTTTGGTTCTAGAGAAAAGTGTTAAGATTGCCATAAATATTGCTATGAACTTGTGATATTGTAGATAAAAAGCCAAGTGACTAAAAATATAACAAATATAATTCGTTGCTGGTAATCTTTATGGCGTTAGGGTGGGTAATACGTTAGGCGTGTTTCAGTTGGGGGCGTTTACCTATTAAATAAGAAGTCTGCTATTGATATGGGGGTAACCGGCAAGGGTGGTATTCCACCGTTGCGGGACGCGCGATATGATAACTATAAGAACACGATATTTGCGGTGCCTGGTTTTTTTCATTTTTGCATTCCTATTGGTTTCCTGCGGCGGTTCCGGTGCGAGCGGTGATGGCGCAGGCGACGGAAGCGGTAACGGTGCAGGCAATAAGGTCACCCCTCAACCAATCGAGATAAGTCTTGAAGAAGACACGGCTTCTGGTGCAATAGATGTCTTGCAGAATATTGACGATGCAAGTTATGGGTTGGTTAGTGTTACACAGCCCACCAATGGCACAGTGGCAATTGATGAAGATGGGCTGCTGTACTACCAGCCATCTGCGCATTTCTTTGGCGACGACACCTTCACTTACACAATCTCCAATGGTAACGACGAGGAACTTACCGCCGACATAACCATCCATGTAGAGCCTGTTAATGATGCGCCTGTAGCTGTCGTGGGCGGGCCTTATTCCGTTAGTTTGACTAGCGTATTTTCACCGGACGCGAGCCAGTCGTATGACGCCGACGGTGATACAACCTTGACATATCTTTGGGATTTCGGCGACGGTACCGTTGCCACGGGTGTCAATCCCGTTAAAACCTATACAGCGCCGGGTGTCTATAACCTGCAGTTAACGGTAAACGATGGAACGACAGACTCAGAACCCGTAACTACCGCCGTAAATGTAGTGGCGCAAGCGCCATTTATTACGCAGCAACCACAAAATTCGAGTATCCAGGATGGCGATTCTGCGACTTTAACCGTGCAGGCGTTAGGCAACACGCCGCTGCAATTCCAATGGCGCCAAAATGGTGCCCCTATACCCGGTGCAACGGATTCGACCTATATAACGCCCTCTTTGGCAATGCCTCCTAATGTGGTGTCGCACTCCATTGACTACGACGTTGTTATTACCAATGAGTCAGGCCAGATTACCAGTGATGTTGCCACCTTAACCATTAACGCCGTGCCACCTGCGATTATTGGTCAGCCTCAGTCTCAAACTATTCAGGACGGGCAGGCACTGACATTGAATGTCCTGGCACAAGGAACCCTCCCTTTAAGTTACCAATGGCGCAAAGACGGCGTTCCGGTCTCAGGTGCCATCGCGTCGAGCTTTAACATTCCCGGGGTCGCCTACGGCGAAAGCGACGGCGCGTACGACGTTGTCATTAATAACGTGGCAGGTACCAAAACCAGCAGCGCTGTACAGGTCACTGTTCAACCCCGCCCGGTTACTATTATCACACCGCCGGCGCCCGTTACGGTGGATGACGGTCAGACCGCCGTGTTCTCTGTCGCAGCCGATGGCACGGAACCCCTTAATTATCAATGGCGGCGGGATGGTGTTGATATAGCCGGCGCTACCGCCGCGCAATACGAAATCGCGTCGGTTGGCATGGTTGATAACGGTAGAGCATATAGTGTGGTGGTTACCAATGCCGCAAATAGCATTGAGAGTAGTTCTGTGCATTTGACTGTCAATGCCGTGCCACCTGAAATAGCGACACAGCCGATGTCACAGTCTGTTTTTGATGGCAGTAGCGCCAGTTTTTCCGTGGTGGCTCAGGGCTCTGAAACCATTCGTTACCAATGGCGGCGCAATGGCATCGAAATTCCGGGTGAAAATGCCGCGACACTTTTATTGCCCGACGTTGCGATCGATAATGACGGTGATACCTATTCCGTTGAGGTGTCAAACTCCGCCGGTACCGTTTTAAGTAACGCCGTGCTGCTAAACGTTTCACCCGTTGCACCACAAATCACAGTGCAGCCAGCCGACGTGACAGTCTATGAAGAAAACAGCGCGACTTTGTCGGTCGAAGCCAGCGGTACCCAGCCGCTGAATTATCAATGGCGGGTAAATGGCGTCGATATCACAGGGGCAACCAGTGCGGCTTATACTATCGGGGCAACAGCGCTCAGTAATAACGGCGAAAGCTACGATGTGGTTGTATCCAATGATGGCGGATCCGCTACCAGTGACAGCGCATTTCTGACAGTACTAAGTAACGCCGCACCGCAGCCTGGCCCGGATCAATCGATAACGCGAAAGAATAATGCGGTCACTATTGATGTATTAAGCAATGACACCGACAGTGACGGTGATCCATTAACGATTGCATCGGCATCCAACGGCGGCATCGGTGAGGTGAGTATTGTCAGCGGAACGCCCGATACCATTTTGTATACTCCACAGCCAGATCAGTATGGCAAAGACACGTTCAGTTACATCGTACATGACGGCAAAGGTAAATCGGCGAGCGCCCAAGTAGTTGTGTACGTTACGCCCTGGAGGCCGGAAAAGGTTGTTGGCACCGGGGAAGGGCCATCGATTGCGAGCAGCAGCGCCAGTGGTGACGGTTTTCTTACCTGGCGCAGTGGTAACAACGCGTCGTCTTCCGTGTGGGGCACCCGTTATTCACCCGGCAGTGGCTGGATCATTCCGCAAGCACCGTTTGTCAGCGGGGAGCTTTTAAATCACCAACAAGTTCAGTCTTCACCGGATGGTAGCGGGCTTATCCTTTGGCAAAATACCAATAATGCCAGTGGCGAGCAATATCTACAGTTCGCTGAATGGAATGGAATCAATTGGGCGGTTAATACGGGCACAAGACCGAATGCGCAGATTCCCGTCTCCAAACCCAAACTGACAGGACGATCTTTTCCGGTCGTTTGGCTTGAAACAAATATCGATACCGGTCTCCGGCAAGTGGTGTGGTCTGCTGATTCATTGAGTAGTTCGGAGCCGGTAACCAGCGGTGCCACGGACGTAGATGACCCTGCAATCGCGGTCGCTGATAATGGTACGTCAGTACTTGTCTGGCATGACATCGCCAGTGGCAATTTGTTGTGGCGTTACGGCTCAGGCAGCGGACTCATTCAGCCCGCCCAAGAGGTGCTTAACACGGGTGGCGACAACATTCGTCAAACGCAAATTGCATTAAATGGCAGCGGTCAGGGCATGGTGGCCTGGTTGTATGACGCAAATGGTATAACGCATCTTAAGACACGCGATATCACGGTAACAGATGTCAATAATGAACCGGTGTTAGCCCGTACGGATTCTCATCCTCTTGGCCAATATGTTACAGCGGCCAAACTGGCTATCGCAGAAAACGGCGATATCGCCATTGTTTGGTCGGAACAACAAGGAAACCAAGGGGGTATCTGGGTTAAGCGTCTAACATCGGCATACAGCGTTATCGAAAAGCTAAATCTAAATCCGATCCGCTTGCCGGCTAATCCCGATATCACTATTAATTCCAATGGTTTGTTGACTGTCGTCTGGGAAGAGCAGGGCAACGTGTTAGCGCGGCGTCTTGAAGCCAACGGCGTTTGGAGTCCTATAGAAAACCTGGACGATGCGTATGAAGGCGGCACCAGTAATGCGGTAGTCGATAGCGCGAATAACGGCCAGATAGCAACCGCATGGCAGCGCGATAATGGTGATATTGCAACTTCTATCGCCGACATCGACCTCGTCAATGTCACGCCTTTACCGGTGGAACACAGTGTGGCTCAAGCGGGAAGCTGTAATAGCTCCGGATGCCACGTACTCCCAACGGATCATATTGAAACCATACAGGAATGTGACAGTTGCCACTTTAAAACCCTGTGGTCACCGGTGTTCACCGGTAGCGATCATTTCCCTTTTAAAGCATGTTCTTATTGCCATGATGGGGCGGTTGCCACCGGTAAAGGGGCATCCCATATCAATACCCAGTTTGAATGTAATGTCTGCCACTTGCCTGATGCTTGGGTGTCGTCAGGTGGCGGTGTTCCGGATCACAGCGTGTTTGCCGGTAACTGTATCACCTGTCACAACGGTATTGACGCTAGTGGAAAGAATGCCGCGCATATCAATAGCACGGACGTGTGTGACGCTTGCCATGAGGCGTTCCCTGCTAACTGGGCGCCAGTTATTTATGTTAATCATGATCACGTAATTGGTACTTGCGTTAGCTGCCATGACGGAGCAATCGCGCAGGGCAAACCCGCTGCACATGTACCCACGACAGATGTTTGTGAAGCGTGTCATCGAGTAGCGCCCAGTAGTTGGTTAGCTTATATTACGCCACTGGATCATTCACAAGTTGTAGGTATATGCTCAAGTTGTCATCTAAAACCTGCAAGTCACCCTAGCACAACCAATGTGTGCGAGAATTGCCACGGTGTACCACCGCGAACCTGGATTGAAGTAACGGGAATTTTTTCACACAACGACGCTCTTGATACGTGCAGTACTTGTCACATGTTACCCGCGGGTCATTGCGCGCCTGCTGGTGAATGTAATGATTGCCACTCGTCCGTTACGAGTTGGTTAAATCCTGTTGCAGATTGCCCTGTCACGACTCCCCCTCCGCCACCACCTCCACTGCCAGTACTGCCTCCTCCACCTCCACCACCACCGCCGTCACCTTCAGCGTGAGCAACGGCGGCCGCAAATCTGGCAACTGGTTGTGACTATACCGACGGACATCGGTCCTACTAATTGTTTAGACGATGGTTTTCCTGACGTCGTCGCAAAAAATCATCTTCCCTCCAAACCACTAACTTCCCGTTAT
>JASFOJ010000169.1:0-10367 GCA_050116575.1 Gammaproteobacteria bacterium
GCCAGGGAGAAAATACTTGCATCATAGGAGGCCACGAATTTACGCAAATATTTCCACACCGGCCGGTAGGGATGGCTGGCGTCAATATGGCAGCGCCAGATCCATTTACCTTTACGGTCCGGGCAATGCTGTAACAACGCTGCCGGTTGGGGATCATGAATAAACACAAAGTCGGCGTCTTCCAGGATAGATTTTAACGTTTCCGCATTGCGGGCATTGGTGTCTTCGTAGACCTTTAACAGGTTTTCTCCCAGCGGAATATGATTACCCTGCAGGGTATTGTGCATACCTTTTGTGCATTCAAAAAACTCGCTGTCGCCGCTAATGGTTTCCCATCGGGTATTAATACCCAGTTCCTGGGTTAGCGGTACCATTTTATTGAGTATCTCGGCGACGCCGCCGCCGGTGCGCGTGGAATTAACGTGTACCACGCACTTTCCCTGCAATGGTTTCGTTAGTTGTTGCAGGTGGGCGATAACATCCGGGCCGACAACCTGGGCGTAACTTTCCAGCATGGTCATTGTTTGCTTCCTCCAAAATGTGAATCAAACAGTTGTGCCAATTCGCTGCGAAGTTCACTCAGA
Organism: Gammaproteobacteria bacterium; assembly: GCA_050116575.1. GTDB lineage: Bacteria > Pseudomonadota > Gammaproteobacteria > SZUA-152 > SZUA-152 > JAKEGK01. The sequence goes on from JASFOJ010000169.1 coordinate 585, forward strand.
CTGCCAAAGAACGGATCAATGCCTGACAGTTGTTCCTGCAAGGGCGTGAATTCATTGCCAAAAAGTATCAGCCAGTCGCTGAAATCATCGTGCTTATCGCTGGTTCGGCGGCGCGCATCAATAAAATGGTAAAAAATACTGCTCGTTGACATATTGCTGACAGCTTGCGGTAGTTCAGCGGGGTTGTGTAATTGGCGGCCCGTGTCAAATACCACGATTTGCGAAGAAATAAATTCAAATTGTTGGGTGGCACGGGCCCAGAATAGGTATTCCACTTCATCCAGACGGGCATCGATGAGATCTACAATTTCGTGGCGCAGGGAATCAATATCCGGAAAAGCGATGGGATCCAGAGCCGCCAGACGCTCGGCCAGTACCGAGTCATGGATACCGTGTTTCACCCACGCGGCAAAATCATTGTTGTACTCACGTTCTTCGAAACGTGGTTGCAATAAACCACCCCAGAAATGATGATAAATACTGGCCGGCTCCACATCAGTCAGTTCACTACGAAATTCCTGTAACAACCGGGCCTTCTTGCCGGTCGCCAGCGCAACGAGCGCGCAGTCCTTAATGGAAAAGGTGGTTGCCGCCGGGGTGGTTTCCGGTTTGCCAGGTTTGACCATGGTCGACTCCAATGAGTAATCAGGTTATATGGTATACGCTTTTTTCCGCTGAAGCCCCGGGCGGGGAAGTGGAACCCCCTCGTAATGCCGCTCAACCCACCGGATGACTCAACATAGCATCTCTTCCTGTCGGCACATTGATGAACCTCAATCGGAAAATAATCATGGCATAAAATGAATTTGGGCTTATTGAGCCAGGACATGATTTCGCCAAACAATTTACCCGCAAGCTGGTGCGGCCGTTCTGAGCCGTCTGCTTGGTGACTTCAGCTGAACACCTGTTACCGTTGAAACCATTAACGGCAAAAATTGATGGCTAAAAAGTGGCTGGCGTGTTGTAAAAACTCGTGCACGGCTGTGCTTTGGAGGCGCCGGTTGTGGCAGGTTCGTGTCAGTTGCTTAAAACCGCGCGGGCTTCGTCGATTAAAATCGCGGCTTCATCGACGGGTATGACACGCACATCGATGGTGCTGTCCGGCACACTGATTCGGGCTTCTTTACCGGTTGCATTGGCGTTGGTTTCATGGTCAATGTGGATACCGCACCACGCCATGGGGCTAAGAATATGAGATCTAACCTCGGGCATATGTTCACCGACACCGCCACCGAACACAATACCATCGGCACCCTCCAATACCGCCAGGTAAGCGCCGATATATTTTCTAACCCGGTAGCAATACGCCTCTACGGCCAACCGGCTTTGCGGCTGGGGATCGTCAATGATGTCGCGCATGTCGGCGCTTTTGCCGGATAGGCCCAACAACCCTGATTGTTCGTTAATCATGCGTTCCACGCTTTCCGCCGTCATGTTTCGTTCGCGGAATAATTGAATAATGACTCCCGGATCGATATCGCCGGTGCGGGTTGCCATCACCAGGCCTTCGGCCGGTGAGAAACCCATGGAAGTATCCAGTGGCGAGCCACTCATATTGGCCGTTATGGAGCAACCTCCGCCCAATTGAATGGAAATGAGTCTTCCGCCTTGCGTTAAATCCGGCCGTAACGAACACCATCGTTGCCACATGGCCTGGTGGGCAATACCATGGAAGCCGTAGCGGCGTACGCCAAGTTCATCAGTTATTTGCCGGGGCAGGGCATAGTTACTGGCCGTGCCGGGCAAGTTGGCAAAATAAGCGGTATCAAACACGGCAACCTGTGGTTTGTTCAGGTAACGCCTGGAAGCCCGAATCCATTGCACCGCGATGGGATTGTGCAACGGAGCCAGCTGGGAAAGTTGTTCAATTTTGCTTTCGATATCATTGTCGATCAAGCAACTTGCCACCAGTTCACGGCCGCCATGTACAACACGGTGCACTACCGCGTCCAGTTCACGGGTATCCGAAACAATAGCCTTAAATGCATCCTCGGGACTGATCTGTTGCGGTGAGTCATGGTAAGACCGTACGTGGTATTTCGCCTGCCTGTCGACGTGATACAGATCCAGTTTGCACGAAGTGCTGCCGGTATTGACTGCCAGTATATTCATGCAACATCAATCCTGTAATGTTATTCGCTTTTGATTGCTTAACCGTGTTTTTGGGGGGTATCCCAATCTGGATATCCTGTTGATAAAAGTAAGTGGCTTGCAAACAAAACACGCATGGTATTTTTTACAAAATATCGCCTTACAAAATATTGCCGGTCTGCAATGACATCTTAGGATATGTTGTCCTGTTCCGCTCGCCGGATCAATACTCGAAAGGACCATTGCTTGCGCGAAGTTCCGACGGTGTTTGCTGGGGTATTTCCGGCGGTTGCTGTCCCGGCGGAATTTCCTCCGGGGGTGTTGAAGGCTGTTCCGGCGGCTGCTCGGGCGGAAAACCCGGTGGCTCCGGCTCCGGTGGTACTTCCGACGGTTTGTCGGGCGGTACTTCCTGTGGCTGTGACGGCTGCGGCGGGTTTTGATTGTTCGGTAACAGTAGCATACGTGGCATATTCCTTGTTGTTTGACAATAGAGTGCCAGCATAGTCATTTTTTGCCAGTGACTCATTGGCTCAGGTCAATAGACAGCGAAATATCCCGTCACACCGATATGGAGCCCTGTTTCAAGTTTCCATAGTCATTATCAGTTGTGGCATTTACTGGCCGGTATCGGGTTGTAGTCTTTTTAACAGGGCATGGCAAAAGACATTAAGGTCGCCGGGTTTGCGTGACGTAATCAAATTACCATCCTCGACCACCGATTCGTCGATCCAGGTAGCGCCGGCATTGACTAGATCAGTGCGTACCGAGGGCCACGATGTCAATGTTTTATTTTTGACGACATCGGCTTCTATTAACAATTGCGGTCCATGACAAATAGCCGCGAGCGGTTTACCGCTGGCCATAAACACCCGGGTGAAAGCCACTGCGGCCTTATTCATGCGTAAATGATCGGGGCTGTAACCGCCGGGTATTACCAGGGCGTCAAAGTCTTCCGGCCTGGCGTTATCAATCGCCCGTTCCGTAATGATTGTTGATTTTCCCCGCTTACCTTTGATTTCCTGATCGGCAGAGATTCCCAATATTGTTACATTGTGATCTGCATCGACGATGCGCGCGTAGGGCACGCTAAATTCGTCGTCTTCAAAGTCGTTGTCGACAAGTATTGCAACGTTTGCCATTGTATTCTCCTGAAATTGTTGCTTCCAGATAAAGTTAAACGATTCATCTTACGATGAGGTCCGGTAATATTCTGATTTAATCCCATTCCGGGTGTGATCCCAATGAAATTTGTCAATTCAAAAAAAATGGCCGCCAGGGGATGGCAGCCAAAAATTGAGGAATCAATGCACATCAGGGAGAGGATGTGTCTTCATTGACTTCGGACGGTATTCTATCCGCGACCAAGACGATTGACATTGATATTTCTCAGTCTGTGGAAATAAATGAAGTGATGATCAAATACATCAGGCTGGCGAATCGCGCTGGAACTGTTATTGAATCATTATAACAGCCCAATAGCACATTTTTGACTTTTCATGTGGCAGTCAATAATACGATAAGCAGGGCGCATTTTTTTACGATACAGTATGCAGCGTTGCCGGTGCCGATGTATCACACATTTTTTTAACAAACGCGCAAGTCTCTTAACATTTATTACACATTTGATACTGATTGTGGCAAGGCTGCTTCTGCAGGTCGTGCAGCCGGCTTTCGCTATCCAGCTATATATCGTAGGCGCTTGCGTCTTTTTTGCTAATCGCTCATCAATGCGTTTATGAGCATATTATGGACTGTACGAATAGTCGTCACGTGTCGAGCAATGTTCCCAGTATGGTTTCGGCGTTTTGACGATAATCCAGTTTGGTGCTTTTGATCCATTGATCGCTGAAAATTGACCAACGCATTTTGTAACATTATGAAAAATATAGAAAAATTATTTGACACCTTGGGGCTGCACTTTGGGCAAATCCGATGTCCAATATCATTAAGGTTGAGAGGAAATTTATTATGGGACATACAAAACAATATCTTGCAGAACTGGCGTTATACCGCAACGACCCGGAATTAGCACGCAATCTTGAAGAAAGCGCGCTACAGGGTGACCGCAACGCCCAATATGCATTGGGATTGATTTTTGCCGAAGGCCGTGGCGTCCGGTATAACCCGGTGGAGTCTTACGCGTGGTTAACAGTAGCCGCCCTGCAGGGTGATACCGATGCCCTTGAATTGCGTTGCGTGGTGGCGGAAGTTATGTCACCCGATGCGATCGAAGAAGCAGAAGAACGTGCCGGTATTTTAACTATGCATGAGGATGGTTTTGTCAACCAACATTAATGTCTCAAAGCACGATTTTGATGGCTAGCAAACTACTCTATATTGCAGCTGGAATATTGCATCTGATAGTTGCCGATTATAGCGAAGGAGTAGTCAACCGGACAATCGTGGGTCGTGGCTTAAGGTTAATCAGGTAACGCCTTTATATAACATCACCCATACATTATGTTAGCAATAGGCCGGTTGTTAATACAACAACCGGCTTTTTTATTTGTTAGCTGCGTTTTTTTACTGGGTGGTTTATGCACTGTCCGGTTGCTGCATCAGGTGCGATTTTCCTTTAACATTTTGTCCACCTGTTTTTCCGCTGCCAGCCAGTCCTGAACCGGGTCGCCGCCCTCGAAGCCGCGTTTTTCCGCGATGTAGTAGGCGGTTTGCTCGATTAATGTTTCACGGCTTTTGGAGCCGGGATTACCGGCGATTTTGGCTTTTACGCTAGCCGAAGATTTCGTCCCGGACTTTACCGATTTTGTATTGGTGGTTTTACCACTACCGTTGGATTTCTTGCCGGCCTTCCTGGTTGATGATGCCTTGCTCTTGGTCGAAGTGGCTGGGGTTTTTTTGGCAGCCGTTTTCTTTGCCGCTTTCTTTTTGATGGCTTTTTTCTTGGTTTTGGGGGTGGTCGCTTTCTTGGTTGTCATGACAAATTCCCGATTCCTAACAATGTTGGTGAAGGTTAAGATTCCATATCGCTTGCTTCCATGCGATGAAAGCAGCGTTTGCGTATGTCGACACTGTATTTTAACGCCCGATACAAAGTAAATGTATCAGGGAATTCGGCAAATGCCACCTGTCCTTGAGTGACAGCTCTCACGGCTGCGTTCAGAGTAATAAGCGGCAGGTCACAAATGACGGTGTTTCTGGCCCGGGACCAAAGCGCAAGCGTGGGTTGTTTCACCAGTTGTGTCAGCAACGCTTTGTTGGCGCCAGATAGTTTGCCGTCGATACCGTGGAGATCGTCAATGATTCGCATGTTGTCACCTCGTTTCACACCCAGGATAAAGTTCGATTGCTGTTGCGGCATCTGATGTGTAACAGCAATATACAGGCCAGTCCCGGTTTGCGCTAATCCCCTGTATTTAGGGCTGATTCGCCGTAACGAATCCGAAAATCGAGTAGACGATGCATCATATTCGTCCCCGGCGCACTGGTGCAGTGCGCTACGTTGTCAGTCATGATAAAACAAAGCTTTTTCAAATGATTTGATTAATATCATTCGAAGGGGCAGACCCGGGCACCAGCATCGCTTGCAAAACCGTTGTCGAACCGCCCTCGCTTCACGTGTCTCGCCAATCCTGACCGAGGGCTGGCGATTAAATATACATCAATGACTGGCTCCGACTGTGAACCTGTCTGTCGTGGCAATAGTGACGACACAGGTACGGTGAAACTTCGTTTGCAATGCCTATCATTCTACCTGGCCGTTGCGAGCGTAAAATCACATTCGAATTTGTTAAATCCCGTCTGACGATAAGCGATGCTGCAGAATCGCGGCCCACGTCACCAATCGCCTGGCCATGGGCTAGAGGATTCCCTTTTCCTTCCGATATAAAACAACATAAATGCACAATCCCAACAGCACGGTGCAGCGGCTTATAGCGGTTTTGGTTCACAGTTATCAGATGGTTTTAATGTTAATGGTCTCCGGCTACGTGGTTGAGCGGACATAATGCGGTATCAGGGTGTCAGTCTGCGGTTTGTACTGGTCGTGATTGTGGTGACCATGGCGGTGTCGGGGATTGCTCTGGTCACCTATAACTATATACGTTATCAGGACCTGGTCCAGGGTAACAGGGCTGCATTGGTGATCGAATTCGTTGAACGCCAGGTCGACAATCTCCTCGATGCTTCTCGGCGGGATCTGACCCGTGTTGCCATGACGTTGCAAGCCAACAGGCAATTGCGTGCTGCTCTGCAAAGTAAAAACACTACCCGGTTAATGCCGCTACTGAACAACCAGTTTAACCAGTATTTGTTCACCGCGGGTAACATGAGGCTGCGCCGGATATATGCCTTTGACGATCAGTTAAATGTGATCGCCGCTTCCGAGAACACATCCACATCCGGTAAAGGTATCGGCATTGTTTGTCGCGATCATCTCCAGCAAGCCAGCCACCGCACGGGCCCCGAGCGGCTGAAATCGCAGTTTTTCTTTTGCAACGATCAGCAACAGGCTGCTATTGGTTTGTTAAGTCCGGTGGGCGGTTTTAACGTCATCGGTTACTTGCTGTACGTGGTCGATCCGGCCAGCGTTTTACAATTCGTGGGCCAGCGGCTGGGAATGCCCGCCCGCATTACCCATACCGACGGATCAATTGCCTATGCCAGCGCTGACTGGGAGCCAGCACTGCTTAAGGAAAATGAAAATCATCTCACGGTAACCCATGGTATTGGCGATACTCAGAGTGAACCGGTCATATTTATCGATCTAGTTCAGGATTTGTCCGCTTTCAACGCAACACTGCACAGCGCACAGCGGCAAATCGTGGTTACAGCGTTATTGGTATTCGGGGCCGGCATTATACTTTCCCTGATTTTGATGCATAGTGTGTTGAAAGCCTTGCGCTCCTTAAAGGAAAGCGCCGGCTGCCTCAGGCAGGGGGACTTGAAGACCGTAAAACCGACCCGCTTTTCGGAATTCAATATGCTGATCGGTACATTCAATGCCATGGCGTCCGATATCTCGGGATTGTTCCAGCGATTAAACAAAGCCAAACTGGACTCCGAACAGGCGAGTCGCGCCAAGTCGATGTTCCTGGCTAACATGAGCCACGAAATTCGCACCCCAATGAATGCCATGCTGGGTTTTACCCAATTACTATTGCGTGATTCGCGGCTGCCCACCGCGTGCCGCCGTCCCGTGGAGGCCATTGAAAAATCAGGCAATCACCTCCTGGCGTTGATCAATGATATTCTCGATTTATCCAAAATAGAAGCTGGTGCTTGTGAGCTGCATGTCGTTGATTTTGACTTAAATGCGCTGATTGACGGTATGAGCGAGATGTTTGTGTTGCGTTGCAAGCAGAATGGGCTGGTGTGGAAGCTGGATAATCAGCTCCCGCCACAATGCCTGGTGCGCGGTGATCAAAACAAGTTACGCCAGGTGCTGGTGAATCTGCTCAGTAATGCCGTGAAATTCACCGAGCAGGGCAGTATTAAATTACAGGTTTTGAGGCAAGGTATAAATGGGTATCGCTTTGAAGTGCGTGATACCGGCGTGGGAATTTCGCCGTCCGGATTACTGGATGTGCTTAAGCCGTTTCAACAGGGTGATGCCGGCATTAGCAAGGGGGGGACCGGGCTGGGGCTGGCGATTGCAAAACGGCAAATTGAATTAATGGCAAGTGATCTGGAAGTGGAGTCCGAATTGGGTAAAGGCTCCCGGTTTTCTTTCGCTCTCGAGTTGCCTGTGGCGGAGAACGAGATTGTAGTGGAACGGGAACCACGTCGCCATGCGCAACTGTATTTGCCGGAAAACCGGATTGTTAACGCACTGGTGGTGGATGATGTGGCGGACAACCGTGAAGTCCTGGTTCAGTTGCTGGAAAAAAGCGGGGTCATGGTCCGGTCAGCGGTTCAGGGCAAGGATGCCATCCAGAAAATGTCAGACTGCGTGCCGGATATTGTGTTTATGGATATTCGCATGCCGTTGATGAACGGCAGCCAGGCGATGCTGCATATCAAGAACAATTTTCCTGATGTTATATGTGTCGCCGTGACCAGCGCGGTTTTATATCATGAGCGCGCCATGTTTTTGAAACAAGGGTTCGATGACCTGGTGGGCAAGCCGTTTCGCATTGAGCAGGTGATTTCCTGTATCGAAAAGCACCTTGATATCACTTTCGAATATGCCAGCGAGGCGACGGCCGAAAAAACCATGACCGCCAACTAGTGGCAACCATGTGGTGGTCAACGGTTGGTGTGGTGCGCTAATAAAGGCGTGATGCAATGGCGCTATATCCACCGGCAAATGGCGCTGATGGCGTGGGTAACGTTGGGGCAATATAAATCAAGAAAATCCTTGTCCAGTTCCTTGGCCGAGGAAAGGTGTTCCGTGGCTGACAGGGCGCGGGCGCCGTCGAAATCAACATAGGCTAAACGTAACGTCAGTTCTTCCCGGGGCCGGCCAAATTCGGTGCCAGGCAACGTGGCGACACCGGTCTCTTCCAGCAACCTTTCACATAGTGTCGGACTGTCGTGAATACCACGGGCCGCGAGCTTATCCTGCAATGGACTGAAATCGGGAAACAGATAAAACGCCCCGGCCGGTTCAACGATATTGGCGCCGGCACTCTGCAGTTGCCGCCAGATCCGGCGACCCAGGTTACGCAATATCTGGCGCGAGCGGCTCAGGTAGTTTTCAATTTCGGTTCCGCCTTCAAAGGCCCTCACTGCGGCGTATTGTATGGGAGCGCTGGTGGCTGTGTAAGTTTCACTGGCGACGACCGCCATGGCATCCAGCAGCCAGCGCAGGGCGTGGGGAAAGGTAAAGGTGCCCAGGCGCCAACCGCCGGCGCCGCACCATTTACTCAGCCCACCGCTGACAATGGTACCCTCGGGGTAAAAGCGCGCAATGGATACGTGTTTCCCGCGATGATGCAGTTCGCTGTAGATTTCATCTGATAAAAGAATAACACGGTATTGGCGGGCTACTTTTGCCAGTTGTTTGAGTTCGTCTAGTGTGTAGCTGTCACCGGTGGGATTGGCCGGATAATTCAGTATAACGATGCGTGGTCGGCTGGGGTCTTCACGGCACAGTTTGTCCAGCTCTTCGGGCATGAAACGCCAGTCGTTTTGCGCCTTGGTGGGTATCCAGCGTATCTGGCGGCCAATGATCTGTGCCTGGGGCGCGTAAGATACCCAACTGGGCGTTGGAATGACCAGGTCGCCGTAATATACCAGTTGCAGCAAGAACATCAGTTCCTTGGAGCCCGGCCCGATCAATACGTCGTGATTGCTGCAATCGATGCCCTGGGTACGCCGATGAAAATCGGCGACGGCTTCTCGTAGCTCCCACAATCCCCGTACCGGAAGATAATCTTTTTCATGGGCGTTAGCTTTTAATTCTTCCACCACTGCGCTGGGGACCGGGAACGGTGATTGCCCTAATCCCAGGCGGTAGATCTGGCGCCCTTCCTTGATCAGGTGTGCGCTGCGCTCGTTGATGGCCAGGGTGGCGGATTGTTTCAGGCCGCGAACGTTGAGGTTAATATGGATGTCCGGTGATTTGCTTTGTCGTCTGGCCAAATTAACACGTCCTTGACGTTATTATAAATGTTTGCGGAATTGCATTTACTATAGTGGACGGGCCGGTTGTGATCAAACCACGAACTTGTGGTCACAGTACTGCTCCTCGAATGACGTAATGGTGTATGACACAACAGTCTCTGAAGCAAC
>JASFOJ010000170.1:0-10220 GCA_050116575.1 Gammaproteobacteria bacterium
GGTTTACACAACGAACGACTTGCTTTAGAAAAAACGGCTAATTAATTGAATCTATAATAATTAGCATTATAATTTATCTATATCATCCGACGTTTCATGGGGAAACTTATGCGCCTGCGTTATCTGATTAAGACTACTATTTTGAGGATAAAGGACAAATGACAATCCATGCCCGATATCTGCTAACAGGGCTGACACTATGTACACTACTGGTATTTACCGCACTGCCGACCGCGGGACACGCCGACAGCCTGGTTATTCCGGATATCACCACCATGCCGGAAAAAAGCCAGGAAACCATTGAACGGCCCGCACGCGCCATGACCATGGATCAGGTAAGAGATGAATTTGGCGAACCCTTAAAAATCGTGGGGCCAGTGGGTGATCCGCCCATTACGCGCTGGGTATATGACAAATTCACTGTGCACTTTGAGCGTCAATATGTGATTCATTCATCAGTCAATAAACACCATTAAAATCCAGTCTACTGACGATACGTCAATGCTACAACAATGACCGTAATCCACTATTGTTGCAGCCACCTGGATGGCACCTTGTAAGCCGGAATTAACCCGCAAGGTGACACAGATGTGTTGCACGAAATCATCAACAAGAAAAGGACCTTTGACATGAAGCCATTACCAAGATTCGCAAAATTGTTTTCGCTGATATTATTGATACTGCTGTGCACTACTTCCGCCTACGCCGCCGACAAACCGTTGGTGGTGGATCTGGAACAGACCGTTGTAAAAATGCCCATTGAAGACGGCATTTCCATGGACGATGCCGTGGAGTCCATGAAATTGCGGGCCAATATTTTAAATATAAAACTGGTAGCGGAATTGCCGTTATCGAAACAGATAAAAGCCATGGGTGCAAAATCAAGGCGCATCGGCATCTACCAGTTCTGCGATGCGTTGACCGCGAAGAAAATGGTGGAATATGATATGAACTTCGCAGCCTATCTGCCCTGCCGGATCGCCCTGGTTGAAGACGCAAAAGGCAAAGGTTGGCTGGTTATGATGAACATGGATATGCTGTTAAAAAACCCGAAACTTAACAAAAAATTACGGGCCGAAGCAGAAAAAGTCTGGGACAACCTCAACGAGATCATGAAAGCCGGTGCCAGCGGGGCGCTGTAAACTTTGCCGCAACACAAGCAATACCGGAAATATTCAAATACAATGCCCGTACTGACGGGATAACAGGACAATTATTACGTTGTTAACTATGAATTATTGCAGTCAATGCGGATCAACCGTCAGTTTCCGAATACCCGAAGGCGACAATCTTCCACGTTACGTCTGTAACCAGTGCGGCGTCATCCATTACCAAAATCCCAAGATCGTCGCCGGCAGCATACCGGAGTGGGAAGACCGGATATTACTGTGCCGGCGCGCCATTGAACCCCGGCATGGCTTGTGGACGCTGCCGGCCGGCTTTATGGAAAACAACGAAACCACGGCCCAGGCGGCACTGCGTGAAACCATGGAAGAAGCCAACGCAGAGGTGGAAATCGTAGACCTATACGCGCTGTTTAATATTCCCCACATCAGCCAGGTTTACCTGATGTTCCGTGCCCGATTATTGAATCTGGATTACAAGCCGGGAGCGGAAAGCCTGGAAGTGGCGTTATTCCACGAGCACGAAATCCCCTGGAACGAACTGGCTTTCCCCGTCATTCACGAAACCCTGGTACGGTATTATCGCGACCGTAAACAGCAACAATTTGACTTGCACGTGGGTGACATCCAGTCGAGCAATATTCACAAGTCCAAGCGGAACTCGTGACACCCCTCCACACTGTCAGGGATTACTGGCAAAGTGATCGCGCGTCAGCTTAAACACGACAGGGCTTAACAGTAACAGCGCAATGAGATTCGGTAATGCCATCAAGGCGTTCAACGTATCCGCGATCAGCCAGACCTTACCTAAATCGAAATAGGATCCCACCGGAATCGCGGCAATCCACAAGATACGAAATGGCAAGATGGACTTGGTGCCAAACAGGTATTCCACACAGCGTTCACCGTAATAACTCCAGCCCAGCAAGGTCGTGAACGCAAAAATACTCAAACCCAGCGTTACGATATGCCCTCCAACGGAGGGCAGCCCGGCGCTAAACGCCGCGGTGGATAAACTGGCGCCGTTCTCGCCGCCGGTCCAGGCCCCGGTGGTAACAATGACCAGGCCGGTGACACTGCAGATGATGATCGTATCAATAAATGTACCCAGCATGGCAATGGTTCCCTGCCGTACCGGGTCCTTGGTTCTGGCGGCGGCGTGTGCAATCGGCGCACTGCCGAGCCCGGCTTCGTTGGAGAAAATACCCCGCTGTACACCTTTGAGCATCGCCAGCCAAATGGTTGCCCCGGCAAACCCCCCGGCGGCGGATACCGGCGTAAAAGCGCTTTTCACGATCAATACAACAGCCGCGGGAATTTCCGTAATATTGATTAACAATATAATTACGCCACCCACCAAATAGGCAACCGCCATGATCGGCACCAGCTTACCGGCAACTTTCGCGATTCGTTGCACGCCGCCCACCAGCACCAGCGCCACCAGCACCGCCAGTACAACACCGGTTACCAACTCGGGAACGTTATACGTATCATGCATGGCATCGGCCACTGAGTTGGCCTGCACAGTATTACCAATACCAAATCCGGCGATTGACCCGAACACCGCGAAAGTAACAGCCAGCCAGGCCCATTTTTCCCCCAGGCCATTGCGAATGTAATACATGGGGCCACCCACGTGGTTACCCAGATCGTCAACTTCACGAAACTTAACCGCACACACGGCTTCGGCGTATTTGGTGGCCATTCCCACCAGCGCGGTACACCACATCCAGAACAAGGCGCCCGGACCGCCGATAAAAATCGCTGTCGCCACACCGGCAATATTTCCTGTTCCTATGGTGGCAGACAGTGAAGTCATCAGGGCGTTAAACGGGCTGATATCACCCTCTTCTTCCGACTTGCGCCCCTGCCACAAGCGTTTGAAACCGACGCCAATCTTTGCCACCGGCATAAAACGCAATCCAATGGTCAGGTACAACCCGGTGCCCAGTATGGCAATAAGCATGGGAACCCCCCACACCATGCCATTTAACCATTCAATGCCTGCAAATACATTTTCCACAATCACAATCCTCTATTGCTTTATTGATTATCAGGTTGTTTGTATTGTTTGTGTGCTTGATAGATTCCTTTAAGAGCATGCAACCGTTCAATACTGAAAATGCTTTATGGTTTCGCCTTTACTGTCAATTTCCGTCATCGCCTCAATACCCAGTTGCAGGTGCAGTTCCCCCCATTGCCGGGTGACAATTTGGTCGGATTCCTCGGTCTTGATGCCATCGGGCGTTACCGGAATATCGGACACCAGCAACAATGCGCCCCGGGCGATCTGATTATGGTGACCCACGATAAACAACGTCGCCGTCTCCATATCAATAGCAATGCACCGCAGGTGTTTCAGCCGGTCAACAAACGCCCTATCGTGCTCCCAGACACGGCGATTGGTCGTGTACACCACGCCGGTACGGTATTCGTAACCATGTTCGCGGATCTTGTCAGACACAAACTTGTGCAGTTTAAAAGATGGCAGCGCGGGCACTTCCGGCGGAAAGTAATCGTTGCTGGTCCCTTCGCCGCGTATCGCCGCAATGGGTAATATAAAGTGTCCGATTTCCGATGAATCTTTCAAGCCCCCGCATTTACCGAGAAACAACACACCCTTGGGACTGCAGGCGCGCAGCAAATCCATCAAAGTCGCGGCGTTGGGCGACCCAATACCGAAATTGATAATCGTGACACCGTTGTCGTTGGTTGCCGCCTGCATGGGACGGTCTTCGCCGTGGATCTTGCAATTGAAACGTTCTGAAAAAGTATTAATGTAGTGCTTGAAGTTGGTTACCAGGATGTAATCGCCGAACTGGTCCAGGGACATCCCCGTATAACGGGGCAGCCAGCTTTTGGCGATATCCAGATGTGATATTTGTTGCTTAGGCATACCGGTAGTCGATTGTTATTACCTTTTGTTACCTTGTCATTACCAAAATTTTCGCACAATACAATGATATATAACGTATTGATAGTGTAGGACATAATCACGCACGGTGTATACCAAAGACGGCCAATTCGATACAAAAACCTTGCACCGTTTTGCATTCTAGCCCCTAAACCGGCGCACGAACGGAAAACCTGCCGGATTACTGTTGATATCCCTGCGGTGTTTCACTCACCGTTACGGCGCGAAAAAAAATGGATGGCAACGACTACAAGAATCGCAGATTATACATTCCTGCGCCGGCGCCGCCGAGACGAGGAATAATTGCCGTCGGGTTGAAAAAATACAATCAGCCAGAAAATAACGCCCATTAACAAGCCGGCTACCACGAAGACGTAAAACAGCAAACTGACCAGTGACCAACTGATTAAACTGAACAGCAACCAGCTGACCAGTCCAATGGCCGCGCCGGCCAGTACATACATGTATACCGAACGGCGCTGCGTTTTCTGCAACCAAAAATAACAACCGATACCAAGGATTAAACTGATCCAGTATGACACCCAGGTGGCGGTACTGATGCTGGTTTGAATATCCGGGTCTTTCTCAAGCTCCGCACCAAGCACAAAAACCAGCGTAACATGAACGGCCAGCGGCACAATCAACGGGCTGACGACTGCCCCAATGATGAGTCGAATTGTTTGTCTGTCTATCATTAATCTAAGTAATTTTCGATACCGGAATAATCTGTTCAACGCCCGTTGCGTGGCAGCGAATCAGAATCACCAACCAAACAATATCGCCCCTTGTTTCAGCAAGTTAACAGCGTTGGTTCAGCGCAATCCCGTCCCGGTCAGCGAGATTCCCGGCTGCGGTCATGAAATGACCCCGATACTATTATCGGCAACATTTCCCAATGGTTGACATTATACATCACCACAAGTGCTTCCATGGGGACCAATGCTATGACTAAATATTGTTCAATGGGTGAATACGCCGCCACCAGCGTTTTGCCAGCGACGGCGTCAATTCATACCGATAGCCCGCCCCGGTTACCATCGTCAAACGGGCTATTTCGCCCTGTTGCATTGCGCCCAATAACGGTTGCAGCCAACGGGTATTGATTTGCACCAGTTGCTGCCACCAGGAATAGGGCTCGAGAACACTGACCGGTATATTCAAATCGTCCATTACCAGTAAATGGTTGCCCCTGGTTACAACTTGTTGCAACCAAGTATGGCCATCCTTCGGTAAATCCGCGCGTGGTACGTTTTTTAATTTGGCAAGCGCCTGCGCTACGGTATTGCTACTCCAGCATTGCGCCCAATGACTATTATCGTTGCCGTTTTCCACTGCCGCTAACGTACCGCCGCCCCATAACCACACGCTGTTGATGACCGGCAACCCCCGGGTCTCCCGTTCTCGATTCACAGGATGGGTATGCAACAACATTTGCAATTCGTTCATCACCCCGTGCCATTGCGCACTGTCTTTACCGTGCGGCAAATATTGGCTGATATTTTTGCCAAGCACCGCTGTCAATGGATGCGTTTTCAGGTCCAATGGCCGGGGCGATTGAATAATCCAGTGCAACGGCGACAAGGCATGCAATTGCCAATCGGTGTCAGAATACGTGTCATTGATATCCTTGACCAACCGTAGCGCTTCGTCATCATTAATGTTGAGTGTGTCATTGCCCATCATGATCAAATGATCCCGGTTGGGCTGCACGTTGACGGGATCGGCGCGCATCATCCACTGATTGGAGACTTCACCGTGATACAGCAGCCAGCTCAACGCCGCCAGCGGCACCTCCTGATCATCCGCGAGATTCATTGCGAACAACTTGAACAGCAGGTGTTCAAAGGATAATTCCGGTTCCCGGTAATGGCGGGCGCGGGACAATATTCGTTCCAGGGCCGGCAATCGTTCGCCCTGCTTCACCGCTTGTTGCACAAACGGCCGGAGCACTTCCAGTTTGATGGTCATCAAACCGGGCAATACTAAAGTTACATTCAGATTGTCAGGAGTCGCAGCCATAACGATTACTGGGATTGATAAGTGACAATATCAGGCGCGGTCGATCAACATAGCGTCACCGTAGCTGAAAAAACGATATCGCTGTTCGATGGCGTGTTCATAGGCGGAAAAAATATGTTCCTTGCCGGCAAAAGCACTCACCAGCATTAACAGTGTCGATTCCGGTAAATGAAAATTGGTAATCAGGGTATCTACCGTGTGTACCGGCACCCCGGGATAAATAAAGATATTGGTTTCCCCTTCATAGGGCTGCAATGTACCCTGTTGCGAGGCCGCTTCCAATGAACGCAGTGACGTGGTACCTACTGCGATCACCCGCTTGCCCGCGGCCTTCACTTCACGCACCGTTTCACAAACTTCCGAAGTAACGGCAATATGTTCACTGTGCATCTCGTGGTCTTCAATATTATCCACCCGTACCGGCTGAAAGGTGCCCGCGCCCACGTGAAGGGTAACATAGGCGAAGCGGACACCTTGTTGCTGTAACCGCGTCAACAGCGCTTCATCAAAATGCAGACCGGCGGTGGGCGCGGCAACCGCGCCATCGCGTTGCGCGTATACCGTTTGGTAACGGCTGGCATCGGTTTGGGTGTCCTCCCGATTAATATAAGGCGGCAGTGGCATATGACCACAGGCCTCCAGCAAATGCCGCACGGGCAAGTTCGACCGGCACACCAGCCGGTACAAATCCCCGCCCCGGTCAACCACCACCATTTCGAAACCATCCCCGCCGTTGCCGTCGATAATAATGCGGCCGCCGGCCTTGGGTGACTTGCTGGCCCTCACATGAGCCAGTACCTGGTTGCCTTCCAGGATGCGCTCCACCAATACCTCGACCTTGCCGCCACTGGCCTTGTGGCCGAACAGGCGCGCCGGAATCACCCGGGTATTGTTAAATACCAGCAAATCACCGGGCTCAAGCAGCGCCAGCAAATCGCTGAACTGGCGGTCCGCCAGTGCGCCGGTTTTGCCATCCAGGCACAATAACCGGCTGGCGGTGCGCGACGCCAGCGGATATTGGGCGATCAGCTCTGGGGGTAACTTATAATAGAAATCACTACGTTGCATGGCGGGGCATAGTAGCAAAAAACCCGCCATCATGCCTTGCTTACACGGCGAAAATCACTATACTAGACAACCTCGTGCCGGGGTGGCGGAACTGGTAGACGCGCCGGATTCAAAATCCGGTGGGGTAAAACCCGTGTCGGTTCGACTCCGACCCTCGGTACCACTTAAAATTATCTATATTCAATACCATACACCTTCCAACTAACTCTCCTGGCCTATCTCCATTTCCAGATGGTACGCAAATTCCTACTCGGCGCTTTAATGTTGTCACTGGGAATTGACGCCGCGAGCGTGCAAGCCGATGAACTGGAAATCGTCAGTTATAGCGGATATGGCAATCCGCAAACGTTTCACCTATCAGGCCGCATTATCGAGAAGCGCGACCAACCTAAAGCCCGTTCAGACAACCATTGGTGGCAAAATTTCTGGCATAAATTGAAGCGGCTGGTTAATGACGAACAAAGTGACGTTACAGTAACACTGAACATCGGTAATAAGCGCTACCGGGACTCTACCGATGAGGAAGGTTACTTCGTATTTAATGAGGCAACACCGGCCGCTTTGCATTCCGGCTGGAATACCATTCGGCTCGGCGCCGGGCAAAACGCGCAGACAACTGCAAATATTTTTATTGCAGCTACCGGCAAATGCCTGGGCATTATTTCAGACTTTGATGATACGGTCATTGTGTCCGACGTGACCGACAAAAGCCAACTGCTGAAAAACAGCCTGCTAAAGAACTACAAACAGCGCCAATTGGTAACAGGAATGCCGGATTTATATCAGCGGTTACTGAACATTAACGGCGACCCCGCCAACGCCCCATTAGTCTTTATATCCGCCTCTCCCAAACAGCTCTATAAAGATATTAATGCATTTCTCGACTATCATGATTTTCCAAAACGAATTCTTATCACCAAACAAATCACCGGCGACAACCATGATCCGCTGATAAACCAGAAACAATACAAGCTGCAAAAAATTCAGGAGATACTGACAACGCTTCCCATTGTCGATTTTGTCCTGGTTGGCGACGACGGCGAAAGCGACCCTGAAACGTACGCAGCAATCCAGCAACAATACCCCGATCGCATCAAGGCGGTTTTAATACACGCCGTTAACAAAAACAACAGCCGAAAACGTTATCCTTCCCAACAACTATTCAGTGAAACGTCAGGCAACACTTCATCACCGACCATTAACGGCCGATTCGAATGCCAATAAGCAAGTAGCCCGAATGAAGTGAAACGTAATCCGGGGAAATAATAATAAAACCTGGATTTCACTTCGTTTCATCCAGGCTACACCCCAAAGGCAATAGCATGCCACGTAGCCCGGATGGAATGAAATAGAATCCGGGAAACTTGGCCATTAACTCCCGGACTCCACTTTGTTTCATCCAGGCTACACCCCGAAGGCAATAGCATAGCTCTCTAACAAAAACGTGGCTTAAGGTTTCAACAACGGTGGTTGAGTTGTGTCGATCTTGACATTTTGGGGGCCAATTGAGCCCCTCTTATATTTTCAATATGATATTCAACCACCACCGGCGGGCGCAATTGTGCCCGAGCCGGGATGTCCCAGATCCGCGTCGATCTTATGATCGGTATCCATTTCTCCCATCACCTTAACGTAATACGGGTTGACAGTATTAATGTACAGCTTGATAGGAATAAACAACAAAACAGGTATTGCCAGGTGCTCGATCAAAAATACTGGAAACCGGGTGACTGATCGCAAAAATTGGAGGTAACTTGCCAGACGATCGGAGAATTTCTCAATCACCAGATAGACGAGGTACCATGCGAGGATCCCTCCCAACCAGGGAATGATGTCGGCAACGGTATAGGACCTAAACGTCTCATTATGCCACAACGTATTAAGCCCCCAGTACGCGATAGCAGCATATATAATCAAACACACCGCTAGTGGGATTGAAACACCTAATAACCCCAATGACTTTTTAAGGCTAACTACCTTCATTAATCGGTATGCTTTGAGAAATTTGCTTCTACCGATTTTTATCCGCGCCAACAATTGCTCATTGTTGGTTTTCAGCATGGAAATAAAGGGCCTGAACGCCCATTTATGATCCAGGCTATTTGCCGCACTGACACGGTAGTGCGAAGGCAGATTTTCAATTTCCTTGTCACACATCAAATAGGCATCCGCCTGCAATGCCCGGGCTTCAGGGTTACTGAACGAATCCAAATCGGTACGTATCTCCGATAGTGCTTGCTGCATATGTTCATCTACGCCGTAGTCCGCCTTGGATGAATCAATACCGGCCGTTGCATAGCGGCCGGCCTCGCCGGTGGATTCCTTTTCGTTAAACTCAATATCCCTGGCATACAAACCGCGCTTTAAATGAAAGTAAGCCACGTGGTCTTTACCGTACTGCTTGACCAGGCTGTTGACAGATTCCTCCCGAATTCGTCCCATCATAATGCCCGAGGATTGCGCCAGCACACCGACGGTATCCGGCTTGGGATTGTCCACCGAGCCACTTTGGCCGCAGGCGTCACTGATAATAAAGTCGGTGCACAGGTGCTCGGGGTCCAACAGACTGGATATACCCTGATTATCGAACACCCCGCCGTCGACCAACTGTACTGTGCGATCCTTGTACAAGCGGCTCACCGGTAACGGGGGAAACAAACCCGGCACGCCGGCCGATGCGGCAACGGCTTTGCCCATGGGGAAATCCTGTGGCCGTTTGCTGGTGTCGATCTCTTCGTAACGAACCCGGCGATAGCGGTCCTTTTTATCCAGATCGCGAAAGTCCACATCCCGTGGTGGCACCTCCCCCATTTTGGCGGCGGTAAAAACCCAGTTATGGCCGGTATTCAGGCTTGACGCATTGAGCACCAGTATGGGGACTTTGTGCTTACGGTCCGCGTTGGTAAACGCGAACGCCTTGTTATAAGGGTGGAACTGGTTTTCCTGACCGTTGGGCTGAATTAACAGGTCGGTCATACTGATGGGTGATTTACCGTTTTTCAGCATGTGACGGTAAATATGTTCATCGTAGATTTCACCCATGGCGTCAGAGCGGGAATAATTCCGGAAACTCATTTTAATATTGCGGATAACAT
>JASFOJ010000171.1:0-10200 GCA_050116575.1 Gammaproteobacteria bacterium
GTGAGCCAAATCAGTAACCAGCCGTACTCGTACAGGCGATTGTGATTCATGGCGTGACAGGCATGCCAACCGGCGGCGGGATGTTCAATTTTTTTAACATTATGGTTATTCTTTCTCTAAGCTGTGCAATGTTAAACAAACAACGATTATTAACAAAGCATGTTCTTTATTGTCAGACCTGTTCCGTTCAGACAATATTTGTGTTGCTAGTAGATCCGGTTAGTTGTTTTACCATTAAATAACTGCGATTGCATTTTTTTGACAAAGGCAACAGCGCGATTTCGGTTTTTCTTTGCAGTGCCGGGGCACGGGATGGGATTTTTTTGCAGTTTGTCAACCGCAACATTATAACAGGATAAATTATCGGGATTGGCAACGGGCACTTCGAGCAAATAGCCATCTTCAATCCAGCCAAGCACCCCCCCATGATAATAGTCGGCAAAATATGGTTTATCATCGGAGCGCAACAAAGTTTTGCCGGCAAAATGCCGTGGAATTGCCAGGTTCATCATATCCAACACTGTTGGCGCAATATCCCGCTGCGATGCAACCCGATCAACCAGGCGCGGTGTTATTTTGTGCTTATTATAAATAAGAAAAGGAATCCGGTAGTTATTGAACCGGGATGAACGCAACCCCGCGGTATGATCGGCAAAGATGACCCATAAAATATCGCCGACATCTGGATCGTTTCCCAGCTTGTTAAAAAACTCCTCCAGCGCCCGATCGGCAAAATACAACGCATTGAGGTCACTGGGATCGGATTTACCCAGGGTGAATTGAGGAGTGACACCGTGCGGTACTTTAATGTCATGAGTGGTATTGGTATTGATACCAAAAAACACCGGCTCAGTACTGGATTTCAATGTTGCGTAGACATAATCGTAAAGGTCCTGGTCATAAACACCCCAACTGTTTTCCTCGTAGCGGCGTTGCTCGATATCCGCCCGGCCGTAACTTTCACTAAACCCCAGTAACTGAGCAAACGCCCCGGTGCCGCTGGTGTTTCGGTTGGAACCCTGGAAAAACGCCGTGCTATACCCTTTATCCCGCAACATTTGCGGCAAACAACGGTATTCAAAATCCTGCAACTGCGATCGGGCAACGGTCTGACCCAAAGGGTTTTGCGCAGAACACAAGGCAGCGAACATACCTTCCGTGGTACGGTGACCACCGGCAATCATTTCACGCGAGGTGAGCGACTGTTGACGCAATTTATCGAAGAAGGGCGTGGTCGCTTTTTCGTAGCCATAGGATTGCATATACATGGCCGGCCAGCTTTCAAGAAAAATAAATATAATATTGGGTGTCCAGGCATCCCCACCATTGGAGTTTAGCGAGGTTGTTCTATACAGGTCCTCGACCGTGTTCTCCACATCCAGTGACGGAGCAGCGTTCACGGGAACTCGATGGACAATATGGCTGCTGAACAAATAAAAAATGGCGTTGTACGCCCCGTTTAGCGCCAGACTGGCCTTCACGGGATCACTGATCTCCTGCGCATGCAAAGGTTCGAGCGGTATGGATTGCAAGCCACCCCGGGTTAAAATCACTGCGAAAAGTATCAGCAAAATGTAAACGGACTCCAGGTGCAACTTTTTGAATCCGGATAGTGGCGTATGATCGGGATTGGCGCGGCCAAATAGACGGTAAATGATGTATAGTAAAAGTGGATAAAGCAGCAAATGAAAAATAAACGGCGCTTTGTACTGGGTCCACGCGGTGGCCAGCAAGTGAGGGGCATCATTGAAAGTATCGGTAATTTCATAGCCGATGTGCCGGGCAGCATCGAAAAAATAAATAATATCGGCGCCCTGTACGATAAAAATGATGCTGCCGGCCAGGAAGGCAAAATATTTTAACGTGGTTGCCTGCGGTATCGACAACAGCCGACGCAATAGATAACCGGTCATTAATGTCAGCAAGCCAAAAAACCCGGCAAGCGCAAAGTCAAAGCGCAGCCCCCAGAAAATGGCATAGGCTATATCACCGCCGCTGTAGGATGCGGATAAATGATTGTGGTAAACAGCAAATACAACGCGCTCGAACAAACCAATAAGCGCAAGCAGCGCCGCAAATTTCAAAAACAACAATAAATGATGTTTGTAAAATGCAACGATTTCGTTTTTGTTATCGGCCAACATAGAAAACAATCATTGTCTACCGGGAATCAGGGACAAAGAAGAATAAAAGGTCCGTTTCCCAAAGTCCACTATACTTAGCAACGGCGAAAACCAACAGCTTGGTTCCAACACCCGCGGGTTCGCATTGCCGCCATCGTTACAGGGCCCGGTCGCTGTATAAAATCCGCCCACCGCCTGCAACCCTATGTTTTGAGGATAAAATAGCTTAAATCGTCCAGCAATCCGATTGAAACTACGCTCGCTTACTGGGCATCATAAAGCGGGCGGCAATAAATGATAGTTAACGAGCGCAATATAACATTCCTCGATACCGCCCAGCGCGGCGCAACTATTATTGCGTACTATTTATTGCGTATTTATGAAGTCAAATTACCGCGCTTACCTTAAGACGCGCGGCAGGCCGGATCAGTTCCATATTGCTACATTCCAGACCGTGAAAAATACCGGCACACAATTTTTCGCGGTGACCGACGACCACCAAATCCCGCCATTTTCATTCAATGTGTATTCGAGGCATATGATTCATCGAATGTATATCTGCCACTGTTGCGTGTGTAGGGCTCCGGCCGTTCATTTACATCCGATTAATGTCACTTTTTGCAAGTATGGGCCAGTCTTTTTCACAACCGGGAGGAAATACATCCAATAATCTGTTCTGGTCTTCAGCGGACAAATCATGCCGCCAGTTTTTGGTACTTTGGCGGACAAGCTTCAGACCCTCTTCAACATCCGATTGGCGGATACCCAGATAGCCCGCAACAACCTTGGCGAATTCCTCTTTTCTGTTAATCATATCCTCATAATGAACCACAAGCAGGTCTTTTGGATCTATCAGCGACAGCTGACTGTTGACATACTTCAGTGATTCTTTAACAACCGGCGCGTGGTTGTGTAATCCGCCGTCCATATTCTGGCGGGAATAGGTACTGGCAATAGGATCTCGGTAAAGCGCTATGAATTTGATCTCTGCGTAAGGTGAAACAATATTTATCATTTCCTGTAAATCCCATTGCCTGTCCGGGTTCCGGTATCGGCCGGCGGGAAAAGAGTTGCCTTCAATAAATATTCGGACCTGTTTGTTTTTCAGGGCTATTCCCTGTTCTTTGGAAAAGAAGTAACGTGAATACCATTGTGCCCACTTTTGCACAATCCATGGCGAATTTTCGTGACACCAAAGCATATTAAACACGCGCTTCAGCCTTTTTTTGTCGAGAATCACAGATCCCGATGTTTCCTGTATCTGCTGGGAAACCTCAAATGATTTTTTTAAAACGGGGTTAAGACCATGATGCCCAACACCTTCAACACCGGCGACAAAAACTAATTTAAGTTTTGGTGTATATGCCATAATTCTATTTGGCCTTTTATCTGCTTTTAAACAATCGCGACGATAATTTAGCAAAGGATTGAGAGCCGGTTTCCAACTCGATCGCACGGTGAATTGAACATTTATTAGTTGTCATTTGCCGGTCACATAATAGCAACAAAACGTTTCTGACCCGCCAAAGCGATCTCGATTAACGAAGCATGTGTCGCCCATCAAAAACTTACGAATATAACATACTATTAGAATTGATAAAATATGGCGTCAGTTCTTCGCGGCTTGAGTCGCGGTTCATCGGATATTATGGACTCAACTGGCGCTACAATCTGATTTACGACCAACGAAAGGGTAAATCCATAGCGAATCAGATACCGACATGAAAGACTTGTCTAAAATATATCGATGACGAAGGAATTTTTCACCAATACCGGAAAAATGCATCAATAACTTTTAATTCGCAAACGGGGTTACTCATATCGCAAGGCATCGATGGGATCCAGTCGCGCGGCCTTACGGGCGGGGAAAAAACCGAAGATCACCCCCACGGCGGCGGAAAACAGGAAAGCCAGCAGCATGATTCCGGGATTAAGCACCACCGGTGTATTCAGCAACGAACCCAGCCCAAAGGATGCCGCAACGGCGACGCCGATGCCAATGATTCCGCCGAATGAAGACAATACAACCGCTTCTACTAAAAACTGCATTAGTACTTCCCTTTCCAGGGCGCCGATCGCCAGCCGGATACCAATCTCCCGCGTGCGCTCGGTCACCGATACCAACATAATATTCATGATACCGATGCCGCCCACCAGCAGACTCACCGCTGCAACGGCGCCCAGTAACGTGGTCAATACCTGGGTTGTTCCGGTCAGGGCTTCAGCGATTTCCTTCATATCACGCACGTTAAAGTCGTCGTCCTCGTTGGGGGAGATACGGCGGCGCTCGCGCATCAACAGCTCGATATCGCGTTGCACTTTACTGGTGGACACGCCGTCGCGGGCCGAGACATAGATAAGCTGAATGTCCTGGTTACCGGCAACGCGTCGCCAAAACGCACGCAACGGCATGACGACAAAATCATCCCGGTCGTGACCTCCCAATGATTGCCCTTTGGGCTCAAACAACCCAATCACCTGGCAGGACACCTTGTTGAGACGGATCTTCTCGCCGACCGGATCATGGTTTCCAAACAATTCCTTGCGCACCGTATCGCCTAGTATGCAAACCGCGGCGCCACCACGTAACTCGCTGCTGCTGAACTCACGTCCATTATCCAGGATCCAGTTACCGACGGTAATATAACTATTGTTGGTACCGGTCACTGTCGTGGACCAGTTGCGGTTACCATAAATGGCCACCGTCGCCTGGGATGAAACCGGCGCCACGGCGGCGATACCGCCGACATCTCGGGCGATAGCCTCGACATCATCCATGTCAAAAGACTTGGCTTGCGAACGCTGGCCAAAACCGAGGCGTTGGCCGGTGCGCACCATAAGCATGTTGCTGCCCAGGCTGGAAATTTGCTGGGATACCTGCAGCGTTGCGCCACTGCCCAGGTTGACCATGATAATAACCGATGCCACCCCGATCACGATACCCAGCATAGTTAGCGACGAGCGCATCAGGTTGCGACGTATCTCGCGCAGGGCCAGCAGTAATGCGTTCCACAGCATCAGCCGATTCCCTCTGTGCGTCGCGGTTCGCTGGCATTGGTGATCTGGCCATCGAGAAAATGCACGATTCGCCCGGCAAATTCGGCCATTTGTGCTTCGTGGGTTACCATAATAATTGTCAACCCCTGCTCGCGGTTGAACCTTGAAAGCAGTTCCATGACTTCCAGGCTGCGGGCAGTATCCAGGTTACCGGTGGGCTCATCGGCGAGCAGCACGGCGGGTTCGGTGACAATAGAGCGCGCAATGGCGACGCGCTGTTGCTGGCCACCGGAAAGTTCATTGGGGGCGTGCTCCTCCCAGCCGGTAAGGCCCACTTGTTGCAGAGCTTGCCGGGCACGGGCACGCCGTTGCGCAGCGGGAATGCCACGATACACCAGCGGCAATTCCACGTTTTCCTGTGCCGAGGTACGCGCCAGTAAATTAAAACCCTGGAATACAAAACCTATATAGTTTCGCCTTAACAAGGCGCGTTGATTACGTGACAAGGTACTGACATCGACCCCTTCAAACAGGTAGCTGCCGGCCGTGGGCGTATCCAGGCAGCCCAGTATGTTCATGCAGGTGGACTTACCGGAGCCACTGGGTCCCATCATAGCCACAAACTCGCCGCGATTAATGGCAACATCGATACCTTGCAAGGCGTGCATGGCCGCCTGCCCTTTGCCGTAAACCTTGGTGATATCACGCAGTTCAATCAGAGGCGAGTTACTTGAAACAGGTTGTAGTTTCATAAGTTTTACGTCTTGGCACTGGTCGCGTCAGTAACAACGGCCTCACCAGGCTGCAGATCACCATCGCGCAACTCAGTAACCTTGCCATCACTGGCGCCGGTTTTAACCGACACCGCATTGAGCTTGCCATCGCGGATAATCCACACTTTCTGGCTCGCGGCGTTGTTGGTTTCAGGCCGGCGCCGATCGCCATGCGGCCTGCGAAATATGGCGCCGAACAGGCCGCCACCGCTGCGGCTCCGCTCGGTTTGGGTTACCGGCGGTGTGAAACGTAACGCCGCATTGGGAATCAACACCACGTCAGCCAACTGCTGAACGGTAATCACCGCGGTGGCTGTCATCCCTGGACGAAGCGCCAGGTCCGAGTTATCAACGGAAAGCACTGTCTCATAGGTCACCACACCTTCGATGGTCTGGGGGGCGAAACGAACCTGGGAAATTTTTGCCGGAAACACACGGTCCGGATAGGCATCCACTGTAAAAGTTGCCGACTGGCCTTCGTCAATCTTTCCCACATCCGCCTCATCCACCGCCACGTGCAATTCCATGTGTTTGAGGTCCTCCGCCAGGGTAAACAACACCGGCGCCTGTAATGATGCCGCCACCGTCTGGCCCGGTTCGATCTGGCGTTTCAATACCACGCCATTGATGGGCGAGCGAATCACGGCCTTGGCCAGGTCGGTCTCGCGTGTATCCAGGGTTGCCCGTGCTACGGCGACCTGCGCTACCGCACTGGCCTGGGCGGCCTTGGCACGCGCCTGCGCCGCGCGTACTGTATCCAGGTCCTCACCGGAACACAGTTGCCGGGCAAACAGTTTTTCGCAACGTTGATACTTCAAACGGGTTTCCAGCACCGTAGCTTTCGCTTCCTCGACCTTGGCCTTGGCCGAGGCCAAAGATTCCCGCGCCTCAATCACCTGCGCCTTCAGCCGATCGGTGTCCAGGCGCGCCAACACCTGACCGCGTTTGACGCGGTCATTAAAATCCGCTGACACTTCTTTAATGGTACCGGAAACTTCACTGCCCACGTCCACCTGGTTCACCGGCTGCACGGTGCCGGTGGCGGTCACCGTGACGGTCAAATCCCCTTTTATCACCTTGGCGGTTTCATAACGATAAGCGGGCTGATCCGAGGAACCGACCAACATATATGCCCCAATGCCCAGCAATAAAACCACGGCCGCTCCAACCAGCCAGCCCAACCGCCGTCGGCGTTGCGATTGTTCACCTACTCCCAGGGTGTCGACAATCTCCTGTTGGGAATCATTTTCTTTATTGGCCATTTCCATTCAACTCTCCCACCACAGAGAAGGCATACGTTACGTTGTACGGCGTACTATCGCACGTTGATCAGCGTCCCAGATACTGACCGACACGGGCGATCATTACCCATCTATAACTTCCTTTTACCAGCCCAACCTCACCGTGCATTGCGTTTTATCATGCTGTTTATAGATGCGTTATTGATATAACGGTTCAGTACGCCTGGTACCGTCTGTGACAATGGAAAATACCGTCTGTGGCGACGGAAATGACTAAAATTGCACGCAAATCAACCAAAAATCCGCCTAACATTATTATTGCCAGGCACCACGGCACCGCCACTGGGCCTGGACGGACGACGGCAGAATACGCCAGCTGTTAGCACACCAGTTAACCACGCGGGAATGAAACTCTGCGATCATTCAGCCACTAGAATCACAACCGAAATGCTTACGCCCACATGTAACCCCGTTTTTGCAAGAGCACCCCGTAAAGGCCCTGCAAGATTGGTATTCTACATATTTTTGCGGTGTACTTGCGGACTCCACCCAGGGTGAAATTCTCGAACACGCCAATGATTAGCTGGAAAACACGCATTTTTTACGGTTTGATACTGAATTATCGTATCCCATTCATGCAATAATCGGGTTGAGTTAACGCAATGGCCGTGAATACCTGATAATTCGGCTAAAATTATGCTGATTAAACTGGGAAAAATAATAGAGAGTTAGGGCACCTCACCGACGCTCTCGGTAAAGAAATCAGGAAACGTGTACGTCGCAGAATATGGTCAGTACGAATTGGTCGACTTTCTTATTGAATTTTCGCCTTAAAAATCAACACTTCTCATTGTCTTGCCCCTTACTAGACAGACAGGTAATGGTGGGACAAGACAATAGACAACCATATTTGACATGATCGTTGATAAATAAATTAAGCCATCAATACCAGGACGCACCAGCCCGGAACTTACACCTTAAATTTACTAACATTGCTGTTTAGGCCATCCAGCAACGAGACAATTTTGGACATTCCATTGTTGACAATATTGGTCTGGGTTCGCATTGTGCTTGAAATATCATTTATTTTTACGGTATTACCATCTATTTCAGCGGTGACCGTGTTTTGCTCCTCCGCCGCTGCGGCAATTTGCATACTGCGGGAATTTACCTCCTGTATCACATCATTGATTTTCTCAATGGCCAAACCGGTCGCCTGGGTTTTTTCCGCTCCCATCTGCGCCTGGTCGCGACCCTGTTCCATGACAATAACCGAGGTTCGAGAAACTTCCTGAAGCGCCTGAATCATTTCACTGATATTTTGGGTGGAATCCCGCGTACGTTCTGCCAATGTCCTGACCTCGTCAGCCACAACGGCGAAACCGCGGCCCATTTCACCGGCCCTTGCCGCCTCGATAGCCGCGTTCAATGCCAATAGATTGGTCTGCTCTGCAATCGATTTGATGACAAAACTTACTTCCTCTATCTGACCACAATGACCATCCAGTTCTTTTATGGAGGATGATGCATTAAAAACAAGTTCTTTCAAGTTCGTAATTTGCTCAACAGTATCTGAGACTTCTTTTACAGTTGAATTGGCTATTTCTTCTGCCTCCTTCGTTTGCTCAGCCGCATATGACGTGTTGCGTGAGATCTCCTGAATACTTGCCGACATTTCATTAACCGACGTAGCAACAGACTCAGCCTGAATCAACTGATTTTCCGCTTCCTGATCCATGCGGGCGCAGGATTCACTCAAGCCATTAACCTCTTCTACAATTACCCTGGTTTCGTTTTTTATATTTCCCACCATGGACTGGATGACCTCCAGAAATTCATTAATTGTTTTTGACATATCATTTATTTCGTCATCTCGCTCCACGGGAATCCGATAGGTAAGATCGCCCCCCACTGTTGCCAATGTTTTCAAATTGCTATTCATGACTTTCAATGGCTTAATGATGTATTTTCTGAACGAGAAAACCATAACAACCGACATCACGATCAACATGGACAACATAATCAATGACATCATGGTTATGTTATACTTCATTTCTTTGTCAGACTGTGCCGTTACTTTTTTTAATGTTTTTTCAAGGTTTTTGTTACTCTTAAGCTGGCCCGCTTCAATCCTGCTTCGGTTAATCCCCAGGGTAACCGACCCCATTAATTCCTTTTCTCCAGAGCCGTAATCATGAAATACCTTGATTTTTGTCGGTGTAGCATTAAATTTATTGTAATCAATATCCCGCCTGCCTATCTGTTTCCCTTGATTGTCATAAAAGATAACGTAACTAATATCGGGGTCGGTTGCCAGAACCTTGCGATACTGCTCCAATCCTTCGTAGTCCAAAGACAACAGCAGATCAGAGGTCGTTTTTGCCAATAATTGACTGATTATTTTCGCCTTATCCTGGAGGCTTTTCTCCAACAATACTGAGAAATTGTCTTTATCTTCTTCAAGTGACGAACTTGCTGTTTCAACCTGGGTGGCGGCTGAAGACACAAAATTCAGATAAATAAAATATCCTCCCAACACAATGACCAGTGTGGAATACAGAGTCACGTTAAAAATAAACCGTGCGCTCAATGATCTTCTCGCCTTCAAAACGCTCATCTGCAAATCTCCTCGCGTGTCAAATTAACTTTTAATATTGTTGGTTTCATTTAACGCATCACATGATATGTTCTGACTAATACTTGCCACCGGCAATTGCAAAATGGCCACTCATCACTAACACACATAAATCTGTTTTAAATTAAGTCATAGGTACGCTATCCGCCGAATTCGCAGCCAGATGGAAACGCTAACGCCTCCCTGCCTGTATTACTTATACATACTAACTTGCGCCTGGATTCCACCAGCGTAAAGCTCGGCACGAAGCGTAATACGACTCAGCAGCTATCCAGCATGTTGTCCCGATAACAACCTACAATTTGTAGCGGAAATCTATGTACAATCAGGGCGAGGATTTGAGTCTACCATTTGGTACTGTTTCAAATTCAGCCCTTACACCCACTACCACATTCCCATACTCACGGCACTGGAATAGACATAACTTATTG
>JASFOJ010000172.1:0-10138 GCA_050116575.1 Gammaproteobacteria bacterium
TCCCTGGCGGCCTTTGCCCAGGAACTGCCGCACCCGCAATATTTGATACCGCCGAGCATTGACCCTTTAAGTGACAAAAACATCGAACTGGACGACGATACCGTTAATGCAATCTGCACCAAATATAACATCGACCCGGAACGGCCATTAATAGTACAGGTTTCCCGTTTCGACCGCTTCAAGGATCCTATCGGCGTTATCCACGCTTATAAGTTGGCAAAACGCTTCGTACCCAACCTGCAGTTAGTACTTGCCGGAGGCGGCGCCACCGATGACCCGGAGGGAGAAATAGTACTTCGTGAAGTGCGATCCGCGGCGGAAAACGACACTGATGTTCACGTACTGTTATTGCCACCCGACGCCAATCGGGAAATCAATGCGCTGCAACGGGCAGCCGACATTGTATTACAGAAATCACTGCGCGAAGGATTTGGCTTGACCGTCACCGAAGCCATGTGGAAAGGCAAGCCGGTGATTGGCGGCGATGTGGGTGGCATCCGGCTGCAGGTTATCAACCACCACACAGGGTTTTTAGTCAATACACCGGAAGGCGCAGCAATGCGCATTCGTTACCTGCTGCATCAGCCGCGAAAAATGCAGGAAATCAGCACCAAAGCCAGGGAATTTGTTCTGGACAATTTTCTTATTACGCGTCACTTGCGCGAATACCTGACCTTAATGGTATCCCTGCTGCAAAATTCACAGGAACGTATTCAGTTCGATTAAGGTACTGATGACGATGACTGGTCAAAACCAGTGCCGGCATCACGATATGCCGTTCGGTAGCCGGATTCTTGAAAACGGTGACGTGCGGTTTCAATTGTGGGCGCCGGCGGCTGATACCGTCGATCTCTGTCTGGAGCCCGGCGACAGACAAGTACTGCTACCCATGACCGCTACCGGAGATGGCTGGTTTATCCTGGACTCGGACCAGGCAAGCACCGGCTCTTTTTACAGCTTTCGTATCAATCAGGACATACAGGTACCCGACCCGGCATCGCGTTTTCAACCCAAAGACGTGCACGGCCCCAGTGAAATCATTGACCCCCGCAGTTGGCGGTGGCGCGACGATCATTGGCGCGGGCGCCCGTGGGAAGAAGCCGTGGTTTATGAATTGCACGTGGGCAGCTTCACCACCGAAGGCACCTTTGACGCCGTACAGGAAAAGCTCGACTACTTAATCGAGCTGGGTATCACGGCCATTGAACTCATGCCGGTGGCGGATTTTCCCGGCAAGCGCAACTGGGGTTATGACGGCGTTTATTTGTTCGCGCCCGATAGCCAATACGGCACGCCCAACGACCTGAAAGCATTAATCGATGCCGCCCATGGCCGCGGCCTGATGGTATTGCTGGACGTGGTATACAATCATTTCGGCCCGGAGGGTAATTATCTGCACGCATTCGCGCCGCAATTTTTTACCGAACGCCACCACACACCATGGGGCGCCGCCATCAATTTTGACGGCGAACACAGTCATTGGGTGCGGCAGTTTTTTATTCACAATACCTTGTATTGGCTGGAGGAATATCATTTCGATGGTTTACGCCTGGACGCCGTGCACGCCATTATCGATGATTCCCAACCGGATATCCTGACAGAGCTGGCTGACGCGGTTCACCGTCAATTTCATGGTGATCGCCACATTCATTTGATCCTGGAGAACGATCACAACGCCGCGCATTATTTACAACGCGATGAGGCAAAGCGGCCGAAATGGTATGACGCGCAATGGAATGACGACATCCACCATGCATTGCATGTCATCCTCACCGGTGAGACCAACGGCTACTACAAAGACTATAGCAATAACCCTTGCGGGCATCTAAAACGCTGCCTGTGTGAAGGTTTCGCTTACCAGGGCGAGCCCTCACCCTATCGCGAACAACAGCCCCGCGGTGAACCCAGCGGACATTTACCAGCCACGGCATTCGTGTCATTTCTGCAAAACCACGACCAGATCGGCAACCGCGCTTTTGGAGAACGCATCAACATCCTGGTTGAAAACGGTAAATGGGGCGACAGCCAATTGCGGGCGGCATTGAGCCTGTTGTTACTGTCACCTTCACCACCGCTGCTGTTTATGGGGCAGGAATGGGGTTGCCGACAGCCGTTTTATTTTTTCTGTGATTTTGGCGAAGATCTCGCGCAGAAAGTGGTTGAAGGACGGCGCGGTGAATTCGCCCGCTTTCCGGAATTCAGTGATCCGCACGCCCGTGAACGCATACCGGATCCAACAACAGAGAAAACGTTCTGCGATACGGTATTAGACTGGCAGAGTATAAACCTGCCGGCCCACAAATCCTGGCTTGATCTGCACCGGGAGTTGCTTACTATACGGCGCAACGAAATCGTCCCCCGGCTGCGTGCCATCGACAGCAAGCACAACACGTGCACATCGCTCAATGAGCACGCGCTCACCGCGTGCTGGATGCTGAACGACGGGTCGCAACTATTCCTGCTGGCCAACCTTGGCAGTAACATCATAACCGGCATTAATCCGCCACACAGCAGGGTATTGCACACGACTCATCATGACGCGTTCGAGGTTCCCTATACCGACGAGATCCCGCCATGGTCGGTTACCTGGTACCTGGAACATCCTGCCGCGAGTGATTAACCATGCCCAAGCCGGTCACCACCCATCAAGCCAACCTGCCCACGGCAACGTATCGTCTGCAACTGAACCGGCGCTTCACTTTTACCGACGCCGAACATATCGTGCCCTATCTTCATCAGTTGGGCATCAGTCATGTTTACGGCTCACCCTGTCTCAAGGCCCGCGCCGGCAGCTTGCACGGTTACGACATCGTTGACCACAACACCTTAAATCCTGAAATCGGTGACGCAAAAAGCTTCGCGGGATTAACAGAACAACTGCATAACCACGGCATGGGGCAAATACTGGACCTGGTGCCCAATCACATGGCGGTGGGTGGTGCCGACAACACCTGGTGGCTGGATGTATTGGAAAATGGGCAGGCTTCCATTTACGCGGATTATTTTGACATCCTGTGGAACCCGGTTAAAAACGAGCTAAACAGCAAAGTGCTGCTGCCGTTTTTAGGAGATCACTACGGAACAGTGCTGGAAAACGGCGAGCTGAAACTGGAATATGACTCCGCGACTGGCACATTCGCGGCGCGTTACTACGAACACCTGTTTCCCATCGATCCGCGCACCTATCCTGCAATTTTACATCACCTCACCGCTTCACAAGCCCAACCCTCTTCACTGGATGCCCGAAACCGGCACCAACTGGACGCACTAAGCGAGCAGTTTGCATCGTTGCCCCACCGCAACGATGTCGCAGCCCGTTCCCAGCGCCATGAGCAACTAGTGCAATATAAAAGTCAGCTGGCTACGTTAGTTCAGAATAACCCGGACCTGGCAACAGCGCTTGAGCAAGTGCTACAGCAATTCAACGGCTCGCCCGGTGAAGCGGACAGTTTTCATTTACTGCATCAGCTATTGGAAGACCAGGCCTACCGGCTGGCGTATTGGCAGGTTGCTTCAGATGAAATCAATTACCGGCGTTTTTTTGATATCAATGATCTGGCCGGTTTGCGTATCGAGGACGAAGCAGTATTTTCCGCCACGCATCGCCTGGTGCTGGAACTGCTGGCATCGGGGCACATCAATGGCCTGCGTATCGATCACCCCGATGGTCTTTACAATCCCGGCGCCTATTACGCACTACTTCAGCAAACTCTGCGGGATATTTTTCGTATGACACCCGCGGATAACACCGCGCCGGTATACATCGTCACGGAAAAAATTCTGGCCGGTTACGAACAACTGCCGTCGCAATGGCCCCTTGCAGGCACCACGGGCTACGAAGTGGCGGCATTGTTAAACGGCCTGTTTGTACAAAGTGATGCCGAAAAAGCTTTCAGCAATATTTATACCCGTTTCATTGCCCAACATAGCAACTTTGATGAAATTGTCTACGAGCGCAAAAAACTGGTCATTAATACCCAGTTGTCCAGCGAATTAACCGTACTGGCAACATTGCTTGACGGAATCGCGGAAGCCAATCGCCATACCCGCGATTTCACCTACCATGGATTGCGCGACGCACTCAGCGAGATCGTCGCCTGCTTTCCGGTTTACCGGACCTATGTTTCTCCTGAGGGCGCCAGCGAGGATGACAGGCGCTACGTGGATTGGGCCATTGCACAGGCCAAAAAACACAGCACCGCCGCCGATATCCTGATTTTTGATTTTATCCGCGGCATATTGCTGCTCGAACATCCGGCTGCACCTGACTCCAACCTGTACCAGCAGCTGCTGCGCTTTACCATGCGGTTTCAGCAATACACCGCACCAGTCATGGCCAAGGGTATGGAAGACACAGCGCTGTATATATATAACCGTCTGGTGTCGCTCAACGACGTCGGGTTCGATCCCCGCAGTTTCGGTATCTCCGCCAATGCGTTTCATCACAAGAATTTGCAGCGCCTGCAAACCTGGCCACATGCAATGGTCAACACGTCGACCCACGACAGTAAACGTGGCGAAGACGTCCGGGCCCGCATCAATGTATTGACCGAAGTCGCGGCGCAATGGCGTCTACATCTGGGCCGGTGGAGCCGCATTAACCGCCACAAAAAACGTATGACCGACGACCAACGCGCCCCATCGCGCAACGACGAATATCTGCTTTATCAAACACTACTGGGTGCCTGCCCGCTGGAAACCCTTGACGGCAGCAATCTGGACACGTTCCGTGAACGTATTGAATCTTACATGTTAAAGGCCATCAAGGAAGCCAAGATGTATACATCCTGGATCAATCCTAACCAGGAATATGAAGACGCCATGAGCCACTTCGTCCATGCGCTGCTGGATGATCCGGAACGCAACGCTTTCCTGGCCGACTTCCTGCCGTTTCAGCAACGTATCGCCCAATTCGGGCTGTATAACAGCTTGTCACAAACATTGTTAAAGCTCACGGTTCCCGGTGTTCCCGACATTTATCAGGGCAACGAATTGTGGGCGTTTAACCTGGTGGACCCCGATAATCGGCGACCCGTCGACTACGATCGTCGCCGGCAATTGTTGCAGGCACTCAGCGACTATTGTGATACCCATGACGACCTTGTCCCGCTGGCCCGGGAACTGCTGGAGAACATCAACGACGGCCGCGCCAAACTGTATATAACATGGAAAGCTCTCAACCTGCGGCGGCAACACCCTCAACTGTTCAGCGACGGTGATTACACTGGACTATCCGTAACAGGAAATCGGCAAAACAACGTGTGCGCCTTCGCGCGCCATACAAGTGACAACATTGCCATTGTTGCCGCGAGCCGCTGGTTTAGCGAACTTTGCTCGGACAACAATCCACTACCGGTCGGAAAACCTGTTTGGACAGACACGTCCATTGAATTACCCGACACCTTACCATTAGCGCAAGACAGCACGACATACACGAATGCACTCACAGGCGAATATATTGACTCTACAGTAAAAGAAGATAAGCACGTGCTGGATGTTGCCGAAGTGTTTTCGTCGTTCCCGTTGGCGCTGTTGATACGCCAAAATACTTGAATCCCCTGGCGAGAAACCAACCGTTGCAGTAATCGAAATTGCAAACCAGCCGTATGGGAAAGATGGAGCTACAGCGCGTTAGTACGTGGCATGTTCAAATTTTTCCAGTCCGCCATTTCCACTATTTCGTAGTCATTAGTCGCGGTTTGGGTGGCAATGGGCTTAATATATTTTTCACTATATGCCTCGTAGACCGGATGGGTTCGATAACTTTCCTGTACTTTTTCATTGGCGAACCGAAGAATCCAGCAATAGTTATGACGGCTCGCACCATCCAGCGAGCGCCCAATTCTAACGCTCATGACACCGGGAATCTTTTGCAGATCCTGTTGCCCCTGGTGAAGCATTTCGTGAATGGCCGCTTCATCCCTGGTACTGGGCTTGCAAAAAATGACATGTTCGTTGTCACGCCAGGGTTGGCATTGCATGATAACCTCGGCCGCGCGCCCGGCGCTGCTTAACACCCTCATGCAGCGCTCCACTTGTTCTGAGATTTTTTCGCGAACACCGGCGATTACCTGTTCATAGGAAGCTGCCTTTTGCTTTTGGTTAACCTCGATCTGCCGTTTGCTGGCTTCCGCCAGTGCCGTATAAAAATTGATTCTCGTCACACCGTGGTCGATCAGTTTGCGAAACTGTTGGTCACTGAGTCCGGTACCGCCATGTATTACGCACGGAATGTTGACCTTTTCCTGAATACGCGCCAGGCGGCTAAAGTCCAGCCGATGTTTGGTTTTAACACGGCCGTGCACGGTACCGATGGATACCGCCAGAAAATCCACACCGGTCTTGTCAATATAGGCATTAGCTTCTTCGACATGGGTATAAACCGGTGAACCCGGTTGTGACTCGCCGTTTTTGTCGGTGTAGTCGGTGTAGTCGGTGTAGTCGGTAACGTAACCGATTTCACCTTCGACGGGTACACCACAAGCATGCGCCATGGAAGCCACGTTACGACTGTTTTCCACGTTTTCCGGAAAACTCTTCGTGGCAGCGTCAAACATTACACTGTTACAGCCCAGGCGAATAGCATCCTGCACCCGTTCGAGACTACCGCAATGATCCATGTGCACCACAACTGGAATACTGGCGCGTTTGGCTGCCCTGACAACAGCGGCCGTAAGCAATTCGACGTCGTAGAGCGGAAAATGAGATTCCACGATATTGAGAATAACGGGCGAACGGGTCTTTTCCGCTGCATCAATCACAGCCTGTAAAAAATCCAGATTAACGATACCAAAAGCACCGACGGCGTAGCGGTTCTTGTAGGCGTGATACATTAAGTCTTTCATATCAACCATGGGCATGGCATAACTCCCAATCTAATCTATCCACTGCAATGTTTTGCGTGGCAGGTTCGGGGTTCAATGTGCAATTATTCATTTTTTGAAGGTCCCGGTTTAACCGGTTACCCGAGATCGCCACGTTCATAATTTTGCTCAACGTCATGGGCCAGAACTTGTTGCATCATCTCGATATGCTCACCGGCCGGATCGCATAACGTTACATGCCCCAGCTTGCGCCCCGGCCGCGGGATTTTGCCGTAATAATGCAAATGGCTACCCGGGACACTCAATAACTTCGCTGGGTGTCGTTGTTTGCCAATGAGGTTATACATAACACAATCGGCACGCGCTGAAGTGTCACCCAGGGGCCAGTCGAGAAGGGCCCGCAGATGATTTTCAAACTGGCTGGTAACAGCGCCTTCAATCGTCCAGTGCCCTGAGTTGTGAACACGGGGCGCCATTTCGTTGGCGACCAGCTCGCCGTTACAGTCAAAGAATTCCACCGCCATAACGCCGACGTAGCCCAATACATCCATAAGTCGTCTTGCGTAATCTTCCGCGGCGCTTTGCAAAGGGTCATCCCGGGTGACACGGCTTTTGACTAATATACCCTGTTGATGCACATTTTCCGTCAATGGATAAAACCGGTATTCGCCCTCTCGATTGCGTACGGCAATAAGGGAAACCTCACGGATAAATTGCATGTGTTGTTCAGCCACCAGCGGCACGCCGCCCAACTGTGACCAAACTGATTCGGCTTGTGATGCGTCAGCCAATGGCAACTGGCCTTTGCCGTCATAGCCAAAACGGCGGGTTTTAACCATCAGCCTACCGCCATGGTAATTGTAGGTGTCTACCAATTGTTGCGCATCGGCAATGACGTAAAACGCCGGCGTTGGAATTTCCAATGCCGCAAACAACTGTTTCTCTTCAAGGCGATCCTGAGCGGCGCCCAATATCGAAGGGGTGGGATACACCGGCACCGACTGCGCCGTATGTTCCATGGCTGTTAGTGGTATGTTTTCAAATTCAACAGTGGCAAGATCCACCTGTTGTGCAAAAACAGTCAATTGATCCGTATCATCAAAGTCTCCCACCACCATATCACCCAGGTGCGATGCGCAGGCCTCGGTATTGCTGTCATAAAAGACAAATTGCAGCCCCAGTGGGTAACCGGCCAATGCCAGCATCCTGCCCAGCTGACCACCCCCCAGTACTCCAATTGTCAATGCAGCACTTTTCATTGCGCCCCCCGAGGATCCGGTTGAGCCAATACGGACTCCGTTTGGCGCCGACGATAGTTGACAACCGCCTCACGGATTACCGGATACTTGTTACCGAGCATACTGGCGGCCAACAAAGCGGCATTGACAGCGCCGGCACGGCCAATAGCGAGGGTGCCCACGGGAATACCGGCCGGCATTTGCGCAATGGACAATAACGAATCCATACCATTCAGCGCCCTGGATTGCACGGGTACGCCCAATACGGGCAACGGCGTTTTCGCCGCCAGCATGCCGGGTAAATGGGCGGCGCCGCCGGCGCCGGCAATAATGATTTCCAAACCGTGTTCCATTGCCTGTTCTGCATAGCTGAACAAAAGGTCCGGTGTGCGATGCGCCGAGACGACACGGGTCTCGTACGCTACGCCCAGCTTATCGAGCATGTCGATAGCATGTTGCATAGTTTCCCAATCGGACGTTGATCCCATCACAACACCAACTAACGCGTTTATTTTTTTCTCCATCGCCTTTTCGCCTTTGTTGCAATACCAGGCCAGTTATTATTTAACCGGCATCGACATACTGACTGGCTTCAATCAAACCCGGCCACACCTGCTCCAGCCGTTCACGGATTTGAGGCTCGCTGGCAATGGCAAAATCGAGAAAGGCCCGCGCGACCAGCGACAGATCCTTACCTTTCGGGTGTACCATGTGCCATTGGCGCTGAATCGGAAAGCCCTCAACATCCAGCACCGCTACCGGACCATCGCTGCCTTCCAATGTCAGCGTATGCAATGAAAGTATGGACAGACCCAGTCCACCGACAATGGCATGCTTGATGGCTTCATTACTGCCCAGATCCATGCTTACCTGCGGGCGTATTCCGGCGGCTGAAAAAAGTTTTAAGGTGGCGTCACGGATACCCGAACCGGGCTCACGCAGAATGA
Source organism: Gammaproteobacteria bacterium (assembly GCA_050116575.1). Taxonomy (GTDB): domain Bacteria; phylum Pseudomonadota; class Gammaproteobacteria; order SZUA-152; family SZUA-152; genus JAKEGK01. The sequence goes on from JASFOJ010000172.1 coordinate 9,010, forward strand.
GGGATTCTTCAGCAATACGCGAAAGCGGAATCCGCTTCTTGCCCACTAGCGGATGATTGCGCGGCGCCATGACCACCAGTGGATTGGGGGCAAAGGCATAGGCTTCTACCTGCAACTCTTCGGGCGCCTGGCCCATAATATAAAGATCATCCTCATTGGCCTGCATGCGGTCGAGCACACGATCGCGATTGGTGACCTTCAGCGATACCTCGATGCCCTGATGCATCTGCCTGAATTCACCCAGCAATTCCGGCGCAATATACTTGGCGGTGGTCACAACGCACAAACGCAACCGGCCACGCTTGATGCCCTTGATGTCGGCGATTTTCATCTCCAGGTTGGAGAGCGTTTCGAAGATATCCCGGCACGCTTCGTAAAGCTCAAGCGCTGCCTGCGTTGGTTTGAGGCTGCGGCCTACCTGCTCGAACAGCGGCAAGCCCATGGCAGCGGCCAGTTTTTTAACCTGCGTGGAAACCGTCGGTTGGGTCAGAAAAAGTTCTTCGGACGCGCGGGTAAAATTCCCGTTTCGCACAATCGCCTCAAACACCTGGAGTTGACGCAGGGTCGCGTGCCGAATCAGGTGATCGGGCATAGATATAGGAGGCGTATACTCATTATCTGACGTCGACACGGTGCTGATCCTCTCTAAAAAATTCCAAATTCGATAAAATAGATTGCTTATTGTACAATTAAAGTAACATAGATAAAAATAGATTTGTTAATTGTTATCTATTGACAATCATCTATATATCGATATCGGCGAATCAGTCCGGCCAAACGCGGCCACGGCTCTGATACGGGTCGCTACCGACTTCCGGTCGTATTGAGGGTAATTTTTTAATCACTTCTGCAGGCTTCGTTGCACCAGCATCTTTAGTGGCTTTAGCGGATCTAGCTGCCGGTGGAGTATAGGTATCGGCATGCGCCTGCTTAGAGTCAGACTGATCATTAATCACTGCCTTGGTTTTTCGCATCGAATTGACCAGCTTATCGCGTGTCTTATCTTTGGTACTCATGGCCTGATTACCTCTTTAATTAATTGATCCAGTTCCTCCGCCGCTTCCGCGCCACGCTTACCCATGTCAAACACGGTTCGCCCTTCCAGTGCACTGGACTTGTAGACGGCTCT
>JASFOJ010000173.1:0-10088 GCA_050116575.1 Gammaproteobacteria bacterium
CGGCAAGCCTTTATGGAAACGGGTAAAGCCGCACCGGCCAAACCTGATGACGATTCAGCGATCCAGTTTGTGGCATGCGGCCGGGTGTTGAAAGACCACGACCTTCGGGTGGTGGACGAGGCTAACCAGGTGTTGCCCGATCGCCAGCAGGGACGTTTGCAGTTCCGCGGACCGTCGGCAACGCAAGGCTATTATCGTAATCCAAAAAAGACCAAAGAACTGTTTTGCGACGACTGGCTGGATAGCGGCGACCTGGCGTACCTGGTCGATGGCGAAGTGTATCTGACCGGCAGAATCAAGGATATGATCGTCCGCGGCGGCCGCAATATTTATCCGCCGGAACTGGAAGAAGCGGTGGGTGACATCGACGGCATACGCAGCGGCCGGGTAGCGGTGTTCGGCAGCAAGGATGTCAGGACCGGCACTGAACATCTTATTGTGTTGGCGGAAACCCGGGAGAAAGACCAGCACGTATTAACTCAATTGCGCTCCACGATTAATGAGCTGGTCAATGATCTTGTGGGTCTGCCGCCGGATAACGTGGTCCTGGCGCCACCGGGTACGGTATTGAAAACATCCAGTGGTAAAATCCGCCGGACGGCCAGCAAATCCCTTTACGAAAACGGCGCCATCGGCAAAGGCCAACGTGCCGTATGGTGGCAACTGACGCGTCTTATTATCTCCAGCATGCGCTCCCGTCTGTTACACGGGCGCCGGCGTGGGATTGAAATCGCCTTTGGTCTTTATGCACGTACCGTGTTCTGGATATTGGCGCCGGTGGCCTGGTTGTTCGTGGTCTTGTTACCCAGAGAATCATGGCGTTGGTCGGGTATGCGTGCTGCAACCAAACTGCTGGCGCTGTTGACGGCGACGCCGTTTCGGGTTGAAGGATTGGAAAACTTACCACCTGCCGGGCAACCATGCATCTATGTGGCCAATCATGCCAGTTATCTTGACGGGCCATGCGTGGTTGCGAAATTGCATCGTCAATTCAGTTTTATCGCCAAGGCGGAGTTGTCCCGCGATTTTGTTGCCGGCCTGTTTTTAAGGCGTATTGGTACTATGTTCGTTGAACGTTTCGATCTACAGAAAAGTATCGACGACGCAAGGCAATTTACGGATTTCATAGCAGAAAACCGTTCATTGTTCTTTTTTCCGGAAGGGACGTTTCTTCGCGATGAAGGCCTGTTGCCGTTTCGCATGGGTGCGTTTGTGACGGCGGCACAAGCCGGCGTGCCCGTCGTGCCGGTTGCCATTCGCGGTACCCGGCAGGTGTTTCGCGCCGATGACTGGCTGCCGCATCATCATTCCATCGAGGTTGTCGTCGGCAAGCCGGTTTATCCGGATGCGCAGGAAGCACAACGTGATATCTGGGGGTGTGCCGTCAAATTACGGGATCAAGCGCGCCAGCAACTGCTGGAGCTGGTCCACGAGCCGGACGCCAGTAACCGGCGGCCATTGTCACCAGCCACCTGAGTGTGGCCGCCGCGCGTGGGGCAGGGCAATAGTATTTTAACGCTAATTATACGTGGTATTTCATAATGCAAGCGCCAAAAACACAGGACAAACTGCAGGAAAACATTACGCTGGTTCGTGAATTGCTGAAAAAGCACAAACTGGTGGAGGCCATCGTGCACGGGCGCGAAGTTCACAACAAGGCGCTGGTGGAATCCCTGGTGCATCGTCAAAACCTCGCCGAGTTGCAAAACAGGCTGACGCGCATGCATACCGGTGACGTGGCTCATATTCTGGAAGTGTTGCCACTGGACGACCGTCTTATTGTCTGGCAACAGGTCAGGGAATCGCGCGGCGGTGAAATTTTGCTGGAAGTATCCGATGCGGTACGCGAGAGCCTGATTGAAAACATGTCCAACGATGAGTTGCTTGGTGTGCTCCATCAAATGGATGGTGACGATCTGGCGTATATTGCTGACGATATACCTGATCATGTTCTGGAAATCCGTCGCCAGTCACTCACCGAGCAGGATCGTAACTGGCTGCGCGACGCCATGACATACGAGGAAGACACCGTCGGCGACCTGATGAGCAATGAAATGGTCGTGGTGCGTGATACGGATACGTTGGAGCAGGCGGCGGTGAAACTACGCAGCCTTGACGAGTTGCCCATTCATAACGACAAACTGTTTGTCGTGGACCGGCGCGGTATCCTCAAAGGTGTTATCAGTCTGCAAAACATTTTGCTGCACGATCCGCAACTGCCTATTGGCAAGGTGATGGCGACCGATATCGTTAAATTTGCCCCTGACGATGACGCCAGCGAAGCTTCCAAGGCGTTTGAGCGCTATGATCTGGTATCCGCGCCGGTGGTCAACAATCGGGGAAAATTGATCGGCCGCGTTACCGTCGATGTGATCATGGACTATTTGCGCGACGAGAGCACTGAAGATGTGCTGAACATGGCGGGATTGGCCGGCGAGGAAGATTTGTTTGCGCCGGTCCTGGATAGCGTTAAAAACCGCGGCCTGTGGTTGGCCATCAACCTGTGCGCCGCCTTTATTGTGTCGCGGGTCATTGGTTTGTTTGAAGGCACTATCGCGCAACTGGTTTCACTGGCGGTGTTAATGCCCATTGTTGCCAGTGTCGGCGGTAACATTGGCAATCAGACTGCCGCGTTGATCATTCGAGCCATTACGCTTGGCCAGATCGGTTCGGAGAATGCTTTCCATCTGGTGCGCAAGGAACTGGCGGTCAGCATCCTGAACGGGATGTTACTGGGCGTAGTAGTGGCGTTGTTTACCTATGTGATCTACCAAAACGTGTCCCTGGCCATGGTGATCGGTGTGGCGATGATACTGACCCTCATCGTTGCGGCGATTATTGGTTTTTCGGTACCACTGTTACTGGATAAAACCGGTCATGATCCGGCGCTGGGGTCCAGTATCATTACCACTGCCACCACCGACAGTATGGGATTTTTTATTTTTCTCGGTTTAGCAACATTGTTTCTGATCTAAAATCAAGCACGGTTGATTAAATTCCTGTCAACTTTGTCCCTGCTTAAATCGCTTCCCGAATAAATTCCGTCGTCTGCGTCAACCGGGTGGATAACCATGCGTTAGTGAAAAATGAAAGCATGGCGCTCTTGGTCGATCAAATAATAGCCAGGTCAGTTGCAGCTAAGACATAACAGCTATTTCATCAAATAAAGGATTTTCCGGCTTCAACAACGGCACAGTGTTGTGTCCGGAAGGTAAAAGGACGGAAAAACAAGAAAAAAGCAGTCAAGGATATATAAGAAAGCGAAAAGACGCATAACAAGTATGTAGCAGAAGGGGGGAATTTATGCAGTACGCTCGTAAAGCAAGTCATAAAGCAAACAGCGCGAAGTTTTTGTATATCGCAACAGCGATTGTGACCGCCTTGTTATGGATTTCTGATGTATCCGCCGCACCCGCGCCCAATGGAAAAGCTAATGGACTGGGTATGGGCGGTGGTGTAGGGGCACCAGGTGCGGGAGGCGGGGGACGTACCGCCGGCACGTTGCCTCCAGGACTGGCTGCCCAGTCCGTGTTGCCACCAGGGCTGGCCAATCAGGACACGTTACCGCCGGGTCTCAGCGGTAACACACCACCGGCGCCGCCGACAACGCCAGATTCGGCACCGGCACCTTAAAACATCATTACAGACTGTTCCTGTCGTTGACATCGCGCCCCTCTTGGGGCGCTTTTTTTTGCGCGGCGGTTTTACTCATTGCTGTTAGCGGGATACTGCTTTGGCGGAACAATGTTGATAATGGGCTATCGCCAGCAGGCTGGCTCCTACCCCAGCATCTGCCACCGTGGTTGTTTCGTGTGTAGGAGCCAGCCCTGCTGGCGATCAAGATTGTTCTGTGCCTGGGTATGTCGTTGTTGTGGTGACGTCAGTTTGTATTTAAAGCAATGGCTCTATGAATTTCAAAATAACATCGGCGACCCGTTGGGTTGTTTGCGGCGACAATATATCACCCGCCAAGATATGATGCTGAGGATCACCGCTGCCGGTGATGGCATGAATCTGTTTATAGTCAGCGCCAAAGCGCTGGTAATATTTTTTAATCGCGTCGACGCTGACTACCTGGTCTTCCGGTGAATAGAGCACCAGCACCGGCGTTTTGATCTGTTGCAGGTCGGTATCCCGTGCCAGTTTCACCGTGCCCATCATCGGTAACAACGCTTGGCTGGGCGACGTGCTGGTCCAGTAGCGGGCGTGTTGTTCGTTATAGGTATTATAAGTGTACGTCGGACCTTCGACGAGCCGCACCATCACATTGCCCCAAGGCGCCAGTAACAATTCAGACTCTTTTCGTTTAGGTCCAAAATTGGGTGAGATTAATATCAACGCCGCCAACGCGTGCGAATTATCCATCGTCGCCATCAGTGTCGCCAGGGTGCCGCCATTGGAGCTGCCCACAACAATAACTTTGCGTCCTATTCGTTTGCCAATCTCCAGTGCCTCGTAAGTGTCATTAACCAGGGCATTCACGGTGACATTTGCCATGGCCTTACTGTCGCGGCCATGACCGGTGAACCGTTGATAAAAAACATTGGCGCCCAGTTTTCCGGCGATGATCTCACAAAGCGGCGCCAGCTCCTGGCGACTTGCAGTAAAGCCATGGAGAAATACCAGCGCAACCGGTGTTGGTGAATGTTGTTGCGGGTTTGCCCATACAATGGTTTTTTCGGTGCCCGGTACAATATCGCCGAATTGCTGTTCCCGGGCCTGCAGATACCCGTCCAGATCATCAGGTAAAGCAACAGGATGAATGGTGTCATCAAGGTCTACGACTGGTCCGGCGGCAAAGCCAACCCCCAGCAACAGCAGGGTGGCGACAATGAGCCATTTGGATGTCTTTCGGTTCATGTATGGTCAATTTCGCGATTTTGGTTAATTAAACCCAGCATCAGCAGGTAGAGAGTAGCGGCGATTAATAAATGCCAGATGAAATGAGTGCCCGTCGGTACAATGTTGCACAGGGTGTTATCAACAGTACGCAGCGTTAGCGCGACGGTAAATATTATTAATGCCCACAAATAATATTGCCTGTCCGCTTCCCGGCGCTGCCAAATAACAAGGGTCAATCCCGCCAGGAACAACCACGTGGGTATATAAAAAATACTGCCGTTGAGAAACCCCGTGGGCAGCAACAACAGCGCTCCGGTGTTGATAACGTGATAGGCGGCAAAAACCAAAATACCTTTTAAAACCGAAACTTCGATAACTCGGAACAGGCAGCTCAAGAGAAAAATATTTATGAACAACAAAATTGGAATCTGATCGGTCCACAATGCCCAGTATTGTGCAGTTAAATGCCACAAGCCGCTGCCAATACCGATGGCGAACAGCAATCCGGTCAATACGGCAATATCGCCGGGCACCTTTGGCCATCGAAATTGCCCCGTGGTGAGGACGCGCCAGATCAATACACCGGCAATGAGAAAAGCCACGTTGCTAAGCAGATTCAGAGGTTCACCCCAAAGTCCCGGCGCCAGCCGCTCGCAATAATGATCCAGGAATTGATTCATAAAAGTGTTACTGGCACCCGGGTTGAAGATGTGCTGATTTCAGCGTTTACGGCCCCGCGCGAAGACCGCGCGTCACAATTTTCGCCTGTTAATTCAATGAACTAAAAATTAATCATCGGCCCCACCGCGATTGTGCCATACTATTATAAATGCGTAACTCTACGCAAAATGGCTGAGAACAAGTCCGGCAGCAGTGAGGTGATCCCATTATTGCAAGACTGTTCATTTCCATCCGGGTCTTACGCCATCGAAGCGGACTCGATAGTTGGCAGCGTTTTACACTACTGATTTTTCGCAATAACAGGGTTCAACGTCGTGGGATTACAGCAGTTTAATACCAAGGCCCTCAAAGTTCGAGGTGACATGGCGCCGGCCGAACCGTTATGGAAGCGGGTTCCCCTGCATAACGACGAGGGGAAACAACTCAGCGATTTTATGATGATTATCCCTCGCCTCAAGCATCAGCCGTATCCTGTGGTCAGGGACGTGGTTGATCGCATTGAACAAGTGTTGCGATGTTATGAAAAACAGGTGGTGTTCGCGGATTTGAATATCAATCTGAACGTGCTGTGGGTTTCCGTACAGCCAATTGCAGGAATATGCCTCGAAGTGGCGGCAGCCATCCATCATCACGTCCCCGAAGCGAAACTGGTCGCCAGTAAAATCTATTAACTTTCAACTGTGGCTGGAATCCAATATCCGGTTTTTCTGCTTACCGGCGGTCCAAAAAACAGGCCGGATGAAGCCGGTTATCAACTGGAGGTGTCCTGTGCTATCCAGTCAATATCCTGCTTCTTTCCGGCACCGCAGATCATTCCAGAACGTTGTTAAATACTCGGTAACCACGCTGTGGTCGAGTGACACACGGAACAATCTCGAGTCGTTTGGATGTGTGTCGGACCTTTCCCCAACGCGATGGTATTGTTGTGGCAACTTTCACAGGTGCCCAATACTTCGTTGTGATCAACCTGGGTGGCCGGCACCCATTGTTCCGGGTACACGCCATGGCAGGCTTCACAAATATCCGTCGTATTGATGTGAGTCGCAGACTTACCGCTGGCGTCAAAACCATTGTGGCACGACACGCAGGCGCCAATAAAAGTCGAATGGTCCAGGTTCGGGTCCACAGGTTGAGAAGGAACGACCCAGGTTGTTACGGCATGGCATTCATCGCAGTTATCGCTGCTCGGAACGTGAGTGGCTGATTTGCCGGTCGCGATAACTCCGTCGTGACAGGTAACACAAGTGCCGATTACCTGGTCATGATCGACGGTGCCGACTATCCAACCATCCGGCAAATGGCATGCACTGCATAAATCCGTTGTTGGCATATGGCCGGCCGGCTTTTCAGGAAGTGGAGCGGGTACTGGATCGGTGGTCGATAGCGCCGGCAACCATCTTGTTGTGACGTGGCACGCTGAACAATCCTGATCGGTGACCAAGTGGTTCGGTCCTTTGCCGCTGGCGGTGACGCCATTGTGGCAGCTGACACAGGTGCCGATGGTCTCATTGTGATCCACTGCAATTACCGGCACCCAGCTTGTCACGGAATGGCAGGCGTCACAGGTGTCTGTCGTTAATGAATGGGTTGCCGGTTTCCCCGTGGCATCTGTTCCGTTGTGGCAGGTTATACAACTGCCTGTTAGATTATTGTGGTCCACCGTTGGCGTGGGATCAGGTGTTGGCGGCGGTGCGGGGTCGGTTGTTCCACCACCGGATGTTGCCGGTACCCATGCGGTTGTGCTGTGACAGTTGCCGCAGTCCTCCGTAGTTACTATGTGGTTCATGGTTTTGCCGCTGGCGATAACACCGTCATGACAACTTATGCAAGTTCCCAATGTTTGTGTGTGGTCAACATTGATGACCGGTACCCACGCGGCGGGAAACGGCGCGTGACAGGCATCGCAAACGTCCGTTGTCGATAAATGGGTTGCCGTTTTACCACTGGCGTTGATACCGTTATGACAGCTTACGCAACTGCCAACCAGAGCGGTGTGATCGGGCGCAGTGAATGGGGTGCCCCAGGTCGTCGTGGTATGGCACACATCGCACTGATCGTTACTCATTATGTGAGTGGCGGATTTGCCGGTGGCAATAACACCATCGTGACAGCTGGCGCAGGTACCTATCACCTGTTCGTGATTCACGTTGATTACCTGCCAGTTATCAGCGGAATGACATGCTGTACATATGTCGGTGCTAAGGATATGGTCCGACGGTTTCTGGGGGAAAATATCATCGACCCCGGCCACGATCGTCACTTCGTTTTCCGCGAGCACAACGTTATCTTGCTTGATGACAACCTTAATGACGTATTCACCGACAATATCCGGCTTAAAGGTGGGTTCCGCGGAATCAGGGTTCAGGATCGTCGCCTGACTGTTGGGGGGTTTTGACACGATGGACCAGTGAATTTCAATAAACAGGATACTTTCCGGGCCGTAAGCATCCAGGGTGTCGGTAGTGCTGGCTAATGGCACCAACGTACCAACCTGCACGTTTTTCCGGTTTGTCGTGTCATTGTTATTGTTCGACCCATCCCCGGAATTCGAGCATGCGCTCACCACGAATACGAATAGCATCAACACGAGAATACGGCACAGCATCCAGCGATCGTTATTGGTCATTGTAGCCCCCTCCCTGAGTGCCACCGGCAGGTACGTTTACCGCCAGCGCAATTAATATCAAATAAATGGTGAGTATACCCCATAAAAAATTGTTCACAATATTTATATGGTGTAATATCACCATAATTTTTAAGCAACTGCTTAGTTTCAAGCCAACAATGGTTAAGTTTTGTGTCTATTGGTTACGCCGGCATCACGCTCTGAAATCAAGCGATGGCGTAAGTCATGGTTGGCCGGCATGTTGGGTTAATCAACCAGCGTGGTTTCTGCGACAGCTGTCCGGGTTCCAGGTGCGGTATTAAACAATGATGAGAAGGCAACAACACAGTGAACACCGGATTGGTTTATGTACCTTATTGTTATTCATGCCGCAACGATTCACGTAACAAAAGTGTTGACTAATGTTTAGTTAAATCTCCCGTTTTTACTAAATGGTATAAAATTGCCGGCTATGGAGACCAATAACACCATATTGCGCGACGCGCTACGAAAACTTCTAAAACCATTGATTCGTATATTGTTGCGATATGGCTATTCATACCGCGAATTTAATCATGAAGCCAAACAGTTGTTCATCGATGTGTGTTTTGAAGACTTTGCCATCGAAGGCCGGAAGATGACAGCATCCCGCGTCGCGGTGTTGACCGGAATGGACCGCAAAGAAATCGTGAAACTCATAAAGGCCCGTGATGATGGTGCAGATGCCACACACCTTCCTATTAACCGGGCCACGCGGGTCATCGGTGGATGGCTACAGGATAAAGACTACCAAAGTTCCGCCGGCCAGCCACTGGACATCCCCGTTAAAGGTGATGGCGTCAGTTTCCAATCACTGGTTCGTAAATATGGTGGTGATATCACGGTCGGCCCCATACTCGATGAATTGTCGCGCATTAAAGCGGTTGAATATGTTGGCGACGACAAGATTAAATTACTCGCCGAAGGATATGTTCCGTTATCCAATGACCTGGAAAAACTGAAAATCATGGGAACCAGCGTACGGGATCTGCTCACAACGATAGACTATAACCTGAATTCGCCCAGGCACCCGAGATATCAGCGAGAGGTTGTTTACCTGGAGTTATCCCAAAACAGCATTAACGAATTCAAATTAATCAGTCATGACAAGTGCCAGAAACTGTTGATTGAGTTCAATGAATGGCTTGCCAACAAGCTGGAAATCGATAAACGGCTGGAAACAACCCAGCCGCGTTCCAGGGTTGGCGTGGGCATTTATTATATTGAGGATGAATCCTCAAAGCAGGGCGAGACAGAATAATAAGCGCGGGATGGAACAATAATTACCAAGGAGCGGGGCGTGTTAAATATTCAAAGACTGGCAAAAATAAGCGCAACAATAGGGTTTAGCGTGTTGTTAAGTACGGTGGCTTCCTGTGAAAACGGTATCTTTGGGACGGGGGCCAAATCAAAATCCTCGCCACCGCAAACCAAACAGGGGATAGCACAAAAAGGCCCGTTTGAAATCGGCTCCAACATTAAAATTGTCAGCCGTCCGGGTCCCGGCTATGTGCAGACCCGTGTCGATCAGGTACAGACACTGGATGATATCGGGAGTTTTGAATTCGAATTTAAACCGGACACTGTCTACGACATTGCAGTAACCGGCCGCCATTTTAATGAAATAACCGGGGAGTTGTCGCAGCAACCGATTACCCTGAAAAGCACCTATTATCACGACGAGGACAGTAAATCGTTTGTCAGTATTAATATACTGACCCATCTCATTCACTCTCGAATTAACTACCTCATTACTAATGATGGAATGCATCCCCTAAACGCGACCGAACAGGCCAGCCAGGAGTTAATTAATGAGCTGCAATCGGTTATTTTCGCGGAACATTTAAATGATTTTAATTTCAGTAATATGACGGTTTATAATAATCAGGCTGATTCCGATCCTGTTGCCAATGCGGTATTG
>JASFOJ010000174.1:0-10011 GCA_050116575.1 Gammaproteobacteria bacterium
GGGCCATTGAAGCGGCGGGAATAACGAACAGCGATATCGATCTCATTATTGTTGCGACGACCACACCGGACCAGGTGTTTCCCAGCACCGCATGTTTGTTGCAGGCGCGCCTCGACATTCATGGTTGCCCCGCATTTGACGTGCAGGCGGTATGCACCGGTTTTGTTTATGCCTTAAGTGTCGCCGATCAATTCATCCGTTGTGGCAACGCCAAAAACGCCCTGGTCGTGGGATCGGAAACCATGTCCCGTATCATTGACTGGACCGACCGTGGCACGTGCGTGTTGTTCGGCGACGGTGCCGGTGCCGTGGTGCTGCAGGCCAGCGACGAACCCGGCATAATTTCCTCGCACCTGCATGCCGATGGCAGTTATGAAAAGCTGCTGACTGTTCCCTACGGCATTTCGCAAGGTTACGAGCATGTTAAAGCCGGTGACGCCTATGTACAAATGCAGGGCAATGATGTGTTCAAGATCGCCGTGAGAACCCTGGGGCGCATGGTAGATGAAACCCTGGCGGCCAACAATTTACAAAAATCGGATATCAACTGGCTGGTGCCCCACCAGGCCAATATTCGCATTATTGCGGCTACCGCCAAAAAGCTGAAAATGTCCATGGAACAGGTGGTGGTGACCGTGCAGGAGCACGGCAATACATCGGCGGCGTCTGTGCCGTTGGCGTTGGATGTTGCCGTGCGTGATGGCCGTATTAAGCGCGGCGATATTTTATTGTGCGAAGCCTTTGGTGGTGGATTTACCTGGGGTTCCACGTTGATCAAATATTAATGGTGCCTGTTTACTGGGTATTTTTTCAACGCTAAGACGCAAAGACCGCGAAGGTTCTCAAAATGTCAATTAGTTGCGATTAAACCAAACATAAATACCAAAAGATGTAAGGAAGGATGGCTATGGCGTTAGGATTTATTTTTCCGGGACAGGGCTCCCAATCCACGGGCATGCTGGCTGAACTGGCGGCGGCTTATCCCGTTGTCCAGCAGACTTTTAACACCGCATCCGATGTGCTTGGCTATGATCTTTGGGAGCTGGTGCAAAACGGACCGGAAGACAAGCTTAATGAAACCCGTAATACCCAACCAGCTTTGTTAGCCGCCGGGGTTGCCGTGTGGCGGGTGTGGATTGAAAAACAGGGCGCGCAACCCGTTGTCATGGCAGGGCACAGTCTGGGCGAATATTCTGCGCTGGTTTGCGCCGGCGCTCTACAATTCGAGGATGCGGTCAAGCTGGTATCACTGCGGGGCCAGTATATGCAAGAGGCGGTGCCCGCGGGTCAGGGAGCCATGGCGGCGATTTTAGGATTGTCCGATGCCCAGGTTAAATCCGCCTGTCATGACGCGGCTCAGGCCGACGTGGTCAGTGCCGTTAATTTCAATGCGCCCGGACAAGTGGTTATTGCCGGCAACACTGCCGCCGTGGATAGAGCAATCGAATTGTGCAAAGAAGCCGGCGCCAAGCGCGCTGTTAAGTTGCCTGTCAGTGCGCCATCCCATTGTGTGTTGATGGCCCCGGCCGCGGATCGACTGATGAAGCAATTACAGAACATCGACATCAACGCACCGCAGATACCGGTGATCAACAATGTCGACGTTGCTGTTGAAAACGACGCCGAAACGATACGCGATGCGTTAAAGCGGCAACTGTGTAATCCAGTGCGCTGGGTAGACACTATCAATAAAATGCATGGCGATGGGGTGGACCGGTTAATCGAGTGCGGGCCGGGTAAAGTGTTGACCGGTTTAAACAAGCGCATTGAAAAATCCATGACTGTTATGCCAGTGTTCAGCCCTGAAACGCTTGATGCCGCGCTGGGGTAAAACCCCGACGGACAGACTGGAAAAGGTAAATATAACGTGACGATAACGGACAGCGCATTGGGGAGGAACCATGAGTCTGAATAACGAAATTGCATTGGTAACCGGCGCCAGCCGGGGTATCGGTCAGGCCATTGCTTTGCGTCTTGGCAAAGAGGGTGCCACCGTCGTGGGTACTGCCACATCAGCAGCGGGCGCGAAAAATATCAGCACGACGTTGCAGGACAACGGCGTCACAGGCATGGGGCTGGAACTGAACGTGACAGACCCGGCGTCTATTGAATCGATGCTGGAAACCATGACCAAGGAATTCGGTGCGCCTTCCATTTTGGTCAACAATGCCGGTATTACCCGCGACAATCTGTTGATGCGCATGAAAGACGATGAATGGAATGACATTATCGAAACCAATTTAACGTCTGTATTCCGCTTGTCAAAAGCCTGTTTGCGTCCCATGACCAAGGCGCGCAAGGGACGCATCATCAGTATCAGCTCGGTGGTAGGGGCCTCGGGTAACGCCGGGCAGACCAACTATGCCGCGGCCAAAGCCGGATTGGTGGGATTCAGCAAATCCCTGGCGCGGGAAGTGGGCGCGCGGGGTATCACCGTCAATACCGTGGCGCCGGGTTTCATAGATACCGATATGACCAAGGCATTACCGGAAGCCCAGCGCGAGGCGCTGCAAAACAGTATTCCCCTGGGGCGCCTGGGACAGCCGGAAGAAATCGCGGCAGCGGTGGCTTTTCTGGCTTCCGCCAACGCGGCTTATATCACCGGTGAAACGTTGCATGTGAACGGCGGAATGTACATGGGATAGTTGCCCGATTATCAGCGAAAAGGGTCTGAATTGTAGTAAATACATGATATTAGCGAATAAAATTATAGTGCTTTATACCTTGTAACAGGGCGGTGTTTTCACTAGAATACCGACCGCACAGCTGGAATAGCAGTAAAAAATAATTAACTGGAGGATTAATCCGAAATGAGCACCGTCGAAGAGCGTGTAAAAAAAATCGTTGTCGAACAGTTGGGAGTAAAGGAAGAAGAGGTCACCAACGAATCCTCCTTTGTCGACGACCTGGGCGCTGATTCATTAGACACGGTAGAATTGGTGATGGCTCTGGAAGAAGAGTTTGAAACTGAAATACCTGATGAAGACGCTGAAAAAATTACCACCGTACAACAGGCTACCAACTATATTAACGAGCACCTGAAGTCCAGCAGTTAATCAAATTCGGGAACCGCGTGACACGTCGACTTGAATCGTGCACGCGGTTCCAAATCAACCGATGTTTGGATATTAGTTCCAGCATTCACATCACGATCAGTTCAATCATTTTATATGAGGTAACCTCGTTTGAGTAAACGGCGCGTAGTTATTACCGGCCTTGGCATGGTATCCCCGGTGGGATTATCCGTTAAAGAAAGTTGGGATAATATCCTGGCGGGCAAAAGCGGTATCGCACCTATTACCCATTTTGACGTCAGTGCCTTTGCGACGCGATTCGGTGGTTCGGTGAAAAATTTTGATCCAGCCAACTATATTCCAGCCAAAGACGTTAAAAAAATGGATCCGTTTATTCATTATGGTGTGGCGGCTGCCAAGGAAGCCATGGAGGATTCGGGACTGGAAGTGACGGATCAAAATGCTGATCGCATTGGCGTTGCTATTGGGTCCGGTATTGGCGGGTTAACCGGCATTGAAAAAGGTCACGAAAACTATATGAAGTCGGGGCCGCGGAAAATATCGCCGTTTTTCGTCCCCAGTAACATTATTAATATGATTTCCGGTAATGTGTCCATAATGTATGGTCTCAAAGGTCCCAACTATGCCATAACCACGGCGTGCGCCACGGCAACGCATAGTATTGGCGATGCCGGACGGATGATTGAATACGGTGATGCTGATGTGATGCTGGCCGGTGGCGCGGAAATGGCTACGTCACCCACCGGACTCGGCGGATTCTGCGCGGCGCGGGCCTTGTCCACTCGCAACGAAAGTCCGGAAACCGCCAGCCGTCCCTGGGATAAAGACCGTGACGGTTTCGTGCTGAGCGACGGTGCCGGTGTCGTGGTGCTGGAAGAATACGAACACGCCAAACAACGGGGCGCTAAAATTTATGGGGAACTCATCGGTTTTGGTATGAGTGGCGACGCCTACCACATGACGGCGCCCTCCGAAGGGGGCGAAGGTGCCAAACGCTGCATGGAACTGGCAATGAAAAACGCCGGCATTAACCCCGATGAAGTGGACTATATTAACGCCCACGGTACTTCGACACCCGCCGGTGACCTGGGGGAGACCCATGCCACCAAAGCGGCGTTTGGTGAGCATGCTAAAAAAGTTGCCATCAGTTCCACCAAGTCCATGACCGGACATTTGCTGGGAGCAGCCGGCGGTATCGAAGCGATTTTCAGCGTATTAGCCATCCGCGACCAGGTGGCGCCGCCAACGATTAATATTTTCACCCCCGACCCGGAATGCGATCTTGATTATGTTCCCGGTGAAGCCCGCAAAATAAAAATCAATACGGTGCTTTCCAATTCCTTTGGGTTTGGCGGAACCAACGGGACCTTGGTATTCCACAAACTCTGATGGTTTAATACCATTCAAAGTTACTCTGGCGCACCACTGCCGATTGGTCATCCAGCGTGTCTTCTATCAATGGTTGTTGCTCAGTGTTGGTCAATCAATATTGGTCAGTAAAGGATATGCCAGTCGCCAGTACCCGAAGCCCGGTCCCGTTTAAACGCCACTAATGACCATTATTCGTCAGCTACGCGAGTGCATCGATTTAACGGCGCTTCACCATTACCATCCGTCACGTTATCCTTACCTGCTGCAATCCGCCGCGCAAACCAGTCACCAGACCCATTTCGATATCCTGTTTGCCTGCCCGCAACGTACATTGGTTTTAACGGCACAGAACAGGCTTGACTGGATAATGCCGCCCGACACGACGACGGTACGCAGTGGGCTGCCGGCACCTGATGATTTGGCATCGGCTAACGGCGACTTTCTTAACGCTTTTGAACGCTGCTGGCGATCGGAACAAACAACCGGTCACGAAAACTACAAAAAAACCGCCGGTATTCCTTTCGGGGGCGGCTGGTTTTTGTATCTCGGTTATGAGCTGGCGCAGCAAATTGAACCCAGTCTTGAACTGCCCGAAGACAGCAACGAGAATCTGCCGATCGCTTTTGCAACGCGGATTCCCGCCGCGGTGGTCATCAACCGCCAGACGCATGATACCTTTGTCGTGGCGGAAAAAGCTCACCAAGAATGTATTCCGGTTATTGAAAACGACATTCAACAGGTCTTAGCCCAGAGTCCGGCGGCGGCATCGCCTAAATCAACAACATCACATATCATCAAATCCATTTTCGAAGAACCGGCCGAGCGCTATATCAACGGCGTCAACCAGGTAAAACGTTACATCAGGGACGGTGACGTGTTCCAGGTTAATCTTTCCCGTTGCTGGGACGGCGAATTGAATCCGGATATTAACAATACGTATATTTACCAACGCTTGCTGCAATCCAACCCGGCGCCGTTCGCCGCGCTGGCGACGATCGGGGAACACGCGATCATCAGTTCATCACCGGAGCGGCTGGTCCGGGTCACCGGTAATAGGGTGGAAACCCGGCCCATTGCCGGCACCCGGCCGCGTGGCCAATCCGCGAACGAGGATGAGGCCTACCTCAAAGAGCTGATCGGCCATCCCAAGGAGCGGGCGGAACATATCATGCTCATCGATCTTGAGCGCAACGATCTGGGGCGGGTATGCCTACCGGGCAGTGTGCAGGTGAACGAACTGATGGCGCTCGAAAGTTACGCCCATGTGCATCATATTGTTTCCAACGTACAGGGTGAGCTGCAGGCAAACACCAGTCCTAGCGATATCATCCGTGCGGTATTTCCCGGCGGTACCATCACCGGTTGTCCCAAGGTGCGTTGTATGGAAATTATCGCCGAACTGGAGCAGGTGCCCCGCGGCGCTTATACTGGCTCGCTGGGCTATGTGAATCACGACGGCGGCATGGATATGAATATATTGATTCGTACCCTGGTGCGTAACGAAGGGCGGATCAGTTTGCGTGCCGGCGCCGGCATTGTATACGATTCCGATCCTGAAGCTGAATTGCAGGAAACCCGTGCCAAAGCCAAGGGGCTGTTGTTGGCGCTATAAAGAACGGTGTTATGGAGAACGGCGCGATAGGGGACAATCAACATTACACGTTGAGCCGCGTAGACAAAGTGATGTATACAATAATAGTGTAAACATACAAAGATCCCTGGAAAAAATTCCTTGTCTTATTATTTGATCAACGGCAAAACAGGCGATCAATTTCCGGTAGCCGATCGGGGGTTGCATTACGGCGACGGTGTGTTCGAAACCGTTAAAGTGCAGGGTGACACCTTGTGCCTTTGGCGCGACCACATGGCGCGGCTGGTGAACGGTTGCGAGCGGTTATGCCTGCCCAAGCCGGATACCGGTCTGCTGGAAACCGAGGCGCGGCAACTGCTGCAAACGGCTGACGGTCAGGCTTTATCTGTCGAAAAGCAGGTATTAAAAATCATTGTGACCCGGGGCAGTGGCCAGCGGGGCTACCGTTTGCCCGATCCCTGCCGGCCCACCCGCATCGTTGCGCTGTATCCCTATCCGGATTATCCGGCGGAATTATGGTCAAAAGGAGTACGGCTCACGCTGTGTATGACGCGGTTAGCGTGTAACCGGGCCCTGGCGGGCATAAAGCATTTAAACCGATTAGAGCAGGTGCTGGCCCGCAGCGAATGGGACGACGAGGGAATCGTTGATGGCATTATGCTCGACCAACAAGCGCATGTGATCGAGACCACCATGTCCAATTTATTTTTCGTTAAAAACGGGATGTTATTAACGCCGGATTTGAGCGATTGCGGGGTGGCCGGCGTAATGCGTAACCAGGTATTGCGGTTGGCAGAACAGTTGCAACGCCCGGTTCAGATAGGTCACTATTTCACTGAAGATTTGTGGTCAGCTGACGAAATATTTATTACCAATAGTGTGCACGGCATATGGCCGGTACGACAAATTAATGAGCAGCCTCAATTAGAACCGGGACCGGTTACCAGACAATTCATGGACGCGGCGCTTCAATCTAGTTAATAACATGAAACGTATTTTTTTTATTCTTTCCGTTGTTGCGGTATTGCTGATCGGTGGCGTGGGCGCATGGCTGGCTGTCGATTTCTATCACTTCCGGCAAACGCCGGTAAACGTCAGTGGCGATGGATTGCGTTATGTCATCAACCGTGGCGATAACCTAACCCGCGTTTCCCGGGAACTGTATACCGCCAATGTCATTGAACACCCACGATATCTCGTCTGGCTGGGCAAGCTCGAAGGTACCGCCAATGACATCAAGACCGGTGAGTACCTGTTCAAACCGGGAACCACGGCCGATCAGTTGCTGGAGCAAATCGTCGCGGGAGATACGATTCAGTACACGGAAACCATTGTCGAAGGCTGGAATTTCCGCGAAATGATGGCGGCGCTGGAAAAAAATGAACACCTGGAGCATACCCTGAAAGGGTTAAAGCCGTCCCAGGTGATGGAAAAGCTGGGCAAGGCCGGGGTGCATCCGGAAGGGCGTTTCCTGCCGGACACCTATCACTTTCCGCGTGGCACCACCGATGTGGCATTTTTAAATCGCGCCTATGATGCCATGGAAAAAACCCTGGCGGAGGTCTGGGAACAGCGCCAGCAAGACCTGCCATTAAAGAAACCTTATGATGCGTTGATTCTGGCGTCTATCGTCGAGAAAGAAACCGCGGTACCCAGTGAACGCCGCGCCATTGCCGGCGTGTTCGTCCGGCGTTTGCAAAAGCGTATGCGCCTGCAGACCGATCCCACGGTTATTTATGGGTTAGGGGAGAAGTTTGATGGTAACCTGCGCAAGCGGGACCTGGTCAACGATACCCCTTATAACACCTACCGGCACCGCGGATTGCCTCCCACGCCCATTGCCATGCCCGGCATTGATGCCCTGAAAGCCGCTGTCAATCCCGCCGAAGGCGATGCATTGTACTTTGTCGCCCGCGGTGACGGCAGCCATAAATTTTCCGCAACCCTGCAGGAACATAACAATGCCGTGATTAAATACCAGCTTCACGGCAAGGCCCGGCCGTTTTCGTCGATGCCAAAAGTTAAAAATACCAGCGGGCATTGAAACACCCGCCGGGACATGGTTCGATAACGATTTATCAATAACAGCATTACCTCACCCGGCTACAGCCATTCATCGCATCGGCGAATATTAAAAGCCACAGGTTCTGTTTTATCCCGCTCGCCTGATTTTTTTACAATCTTTTGGTAAACGGCATAACGTCCAAATAATGTGTGACGCTCTCCAGGGGCGTTGATTATAATGGTCACCCAGATGGAGATACGATGTACACTATGATTGACACAATAAAAAGGGTGCCCCTGTGACCACCGGCAGATTTATTACCCTGGAAGGCAGCGAAGGGGCGGGCAAAAGCACTGCCATGGCCGCCGTGCGCGACTGGCTCGACAAGCAGCAGCTTAAAGCCGTAATCACCCGCGAACCCGGGGGTACGCCGTTGGCGGAAAAGATTCGGGAGCTGTTGCTGGATAAGAACCATGGTGCCATGGCCGATGATACGGAGCTGTTATTGATGTTTGCCGCCCGTGCCCAGCATCTCAACGAGCTGATCAAGCCGGCGCTCAGTGACGGCAAGTGGGTGATCTGCGACCGGTTTACCGATGCCACTTACGCCTACCAGGGCGGAGGTCGAAACATTTCCATGCAACGCATCGCGCAACTGGAGCAATGGGTCCAGGGCGAACTACGGCCTGACCTGACGCTGTTACTGGATTTACCGGTGGAGCAGGGGCTGGCGCGTGCCAATCAGCGCGGAGACCTTGACCGGTTCGAGCAGGAACAGAAGGATTTTTTTGAACGGGTGCGCAATGTATACCTGGATCGTGCCCGGCAATTTCCCCGGCAGTTTCACATCGTCGATGCCTCGCGTAATATCGACGAGGTACGCCAGCAAATACACCGGCAACTGGATGAGTTTTTACAACAATAACCATGACTGACGATCCCGTTTATCCCTGGCAACAATCCACCTGGCAGCATATCGTGCAGCGGTATCAGAAGGGGCAACTGCCCCATGCCTTGCTGTTCAGTGGACCCGATGGTCTCGGCAAGCGCCATTTTGCCGAACAGCTGGCACGCGCCCTGATGTGTGACCGTAACCACCAGGTCACAGCCGATAGTGAATTCACCGCGCCCTGCGGTCAATGCAACGGCTGCCACCTGATGGCGGCGGGTACCCATCCGGATTTCAGCGTCGTCCAGCCGGAAGGAGACAGCAAACAGATTCAAATCGACAGGGTCCGCGAGATTTCACAGTTTTTGTCCCTTAAATCGCAGTTTGCGCCCCTGCAGGTGATTATTGTGACCCCTGCGAACGCCATGAATCGTTACGCGGCCAACAGCCTGCTGAAAACCCTGGAAGAACCCACACCGGGATCCCTGCTGCTGTTGATTAGCAGCCGCATCAGCCGCCTGTTGCCCACCATCCGCAGCCGTTGCCAGATGATCAGTTTCACCCCGCCTGCCATGGAGACGGGACTGCAATGGCTCGAGGGCCGTCTGGGCGCTGACAAGGTCTCCAGGGCCGATCAGGAGCGGTTACTGGCGGTAGCGGGCGGCGCGCCGGTACTGGCGCTGCAGTTTGCGCACAACGGCATGCTGGACCATTACCAGCAACTGTTGCAGAGCTTCGAAAAATTGGCGAAAAAACAAGCAGATCCGATCACGGAAGCCAAACAATGGGAGGCGGTGGGACTGGCGCAATCGGTGAAATGGCTATATTTGTGGGTTGCGGCATTGATCAGGTTTAAGTCAGCCGGTGCGCCAGTCGATAGTAATGGAGATAACGGTGCCCAATGGCAGGAACCGACGTTGGCGTCGCTGGACCACCCGTTAAATCATCAGCAACTCTACACCTATCTCGACAAGGTGGTGGATACGGCGCGTATGATTGATACCAGCGTTAATGTACAATTAACGCTGGAAGACTTGTTGACGGGCTGGCAGCAACTTCACTCGTCGGCGTACCGCTAACGGCGGTAGTACCGACCGGCGGTAGCACCGATCGAGAATAC
>JASFOJ010000175.1:0-9949 GCA_050116575.1 Gammaproteobacteria bacterium
ATAGCTGTCCGATATTTCGACTAAACGCTCTGCATATTCATTGGCAATCTCCATCAAATGCCGATTCGCGGTGTCACTGCGTTCATTAAACTCATTTCGCGTCCTGATATCTTCTCCTTCGGATAATAAAGCACACTCTATCACACACCCTATTAAATCTTCCGCAAGGTTTACCTTGTCAATCTTGTTAAGAAAGTTCAGCTGAATTTGTTGCAGATGAGAAATATTGTTTTGCAGGTATTTTATTTTACTTTTATTCAGCAACCGGTATAGGCGGATAATACCGGATCGATGCTCTCGTAAAGCTTCAGCTTGATGTTCAAAGTTACGCAGCCCAACACTACTCCCCTCATCGACAATCGCCGGATAGACCGTTAGTTGATGGCCGTTGACTTCGACCTGTTTTTGCTCAGGCAAAGCTGCAAAATCCCATTGTGTCATATTTGTGCGTTCCAGCAATTGTCTGGAATGTGCACTGCCCTGGTTTTTGGCAATGGCGTCTTTTATCGTCGGCAAATCATGCCCCGTTACCAATTCCAGTCCCGATTCATCGACGATCCTGTAACTCATGGTTAAATAGTCCGGAACTGTCACTTGTGCCCAGACATCATCCGGAACTTTCACGCCGGTCATCCTGTGCAACTGCCTGTTCAACGCATCGACTAACGGTTCCTGGTATGGGGTTAATGCTTCCCCGCAGGCTTTAGCGTATTCCGGCGCGGGCACAAAATTCCTGCGATATCTCTTCGGCAGTCCTTTAATCAAAGCCGTGATTTTTTCTTCCAGGAATCCGGGGACCAACCAGTCAAACGCATATTCAGGAAGCTGATTGATCACCACTCGCGGTATCACTGCGCACACACCATCGTGGCGTGAATCAATATCAAAGTTATATTCCAACTGTAGACGTATATTGTTGATGGTAAGATGATGCGGCCGTAACAAGTCATTACCGGTCTTGCCTGCACGGGCGAATATTTCGTCCCGGTCAAGGCAAAGAAAGTTCTGGTCTTTGGACTCTTGCTGCTTGATCCAGCGGTTAAACGACGCCCGGTTACAGATATTTGCCGGGATCCGCTTGTCGTAAAATGCAAAAAGATAGTCATCGTCGATGAGAATACCTCGCTTGCGCTGCCTGTCTTCTTCGGCCCTCGCTTCATCGATCACCGCCGCATTGTGGCGGTAAAACCAGGCATTGGTATCTAGATTCTGCTCCACCAGAGCCGAGCGGATAAATATTTCCCGGCTTTCGATAGGTGCGATGTTTTCGTAGTTGATTTTTTTATCTGTAACAAGCACCAGGCCATAGAGGGTAATTTTTTCGTATGCAGCGACATGCCCGGTTTTGTTTTCCCAATAGGCCTGAGAATAATGATGTTTGGTTAAGTGCCTGCCAATAGCCGCCAGCCATTCCGGTTGCACTTTGGCGACATTGTGCGCGTATAGTTTATGGGTTTCGATGAGTTCCGCGGCAATTAGCCATTTCGGCGGGTGCTTGCACAAGCCAGAGCCGGGGTGGATATGGAAAGTCATGTTGCGCGCACCAATGTATTCCAGTTTCTCTTTTTTCCAGCCCAGGTTGCCAAGCAAACCCGTACACAATGACTGATGGATGGCTTCGTAGCTCGCCGGCACGTCATTGAATCTGGTTTTGTTATCTTTTACATTGTCCTTCAGCTGCGAGTAAACATCCAGCCATTCGCGCATACGCTGATAAGATACAAAATGCGTATGGCACCATTTGCGTAACTGATTCTGTGATAGCTGCCTGCTTTGCTGGTGGTAAGCGTTCCATAAATTCACATAAAACAAAAAATCCGACCGTTCGTCACGAAACATGGTGTGCTTGCTGTCGGCGGTCTCGGTCGCGTCCTGCGGTCTTTCGCGGGGATCCTGAATACTGATTGCACTGGTGATAACGATAACTTCTGATAGTGCGTTTAGTTTTTCCGCCTCCACCAACATCCTGCCAACCTTCGGATCAATGGGCATTCTGGAAAGTTGCCGGCCCACATCGGTCAACTTGTGATTATGATCAATCGCCGTTAACTCATTTAACAACCGGTAACCATCCTTGACGTAGCGTTGATCTGGCGGGTCAATGAAAGGAAAATATTCAATATGGCCCAATCGCAGCGCTTTCATGCGCAAAATCACCGAAGCCAGATTGACCCGCTTGATTTCCGGGTCGGCAAACTGGGGGCGCGTTTCATAGTCTTCCTGTGAATACAGGCGTATACAAACACCGGCTTCCACGCGTCCGCAGCGACCCTTGCGTTGATCAGCATTAGCACGGGAAATTCTTTCTATCGGTAACCGCTGGACCTTGGTCCTGTAGTTATAGCGGTTGATTCTGGCAAGACCGCTATCGACAACATATTGAATGCCGGGGACTGTCAGAGATGTCTCGGCGATATTGGTCGACAAAATAATGCGGCGTTTACTACCGCGATTAAAGACACGGTTTTGCTCCTTACTGCTTAGTCGGGCAAACAGCGAGTGAATCTCGTTGATATTATTATCCAGTCGCTTCTTCAGAAACCCACCGGTATCGCGAATGTCCCTTTCGCCACTTAGAAAAACCAGCACATCACCACGACCGTGATATTGATCCAGCTCGCGAATTGATGACAGTATGGCCTGCTGCAGGTGCGAACCGGCATCGTCTGCTTCTTCCACTTCGTCCAATGGCCGATATCTTACCTCCACGGGATAAGTGCGTCCTGATACTTCGACAACAGGCGCGTTGTCGAAATGTCTGGCAAATCGTTCCGTATCAATGGTCGCCGACGTAATGATGAGTTTCAGATCCGGGCGTTTCGGCAACAGATTTTTCAAGTAGCCCAGCAAAAAATCGATATTGAGATTCCGTTCATGAGCCTCATCGATAATGATTGTGTCATATTGATTAAGATAACGATCACTTTGTATTTCCGCTAACAAAATCCCGTCAGTCATTAGCTTGATATAACTGCCCTGTTTTATGTTACCGGTAAACCGCACCTTGTAACCCACCAACTGACCGGGTTCGCTGTCCATTTCATCGGCAATCCGGCTTGCGATACTTTTTGCCGCAATGCGTCGCGGTTGTGTATGACCTATAAGCCCGGCCACGCCTCTACCCATTGACAGGCAAAGCTGCGGTATTTGCGTGGTTTTGCCCGAACCTGTTTCCCCCGCAATCACCGTGACCTGGTGATTTTCAATGGCTTCAATGATATCTGTTTTCGAGTCAAAAACCGGCAAAGTTTGGTTCAAAGTCGGACGCGGCAGATTGGATTTTCGTTGGTGAAACCGTTCCAAAGAACGCTGATAGTCATTCAACAATTTTTGATAGCGCTCTATGGATACCGCGCCCTCCCCCTTCTCTAACGCCGACATCATTTTATCCACGCGAACAGCGAGGCTGTGGCGATCCAGAATCATAGTCTGGCCCAGCGATTGACGGATTTTGACTAGTTGCTGGCTGTCAATTGGGGACTGGCGGGTTGTCATTTCTGGGCAATTTTCGTCATACAGGCTGTGACGTAACTTCACTTATACGACATCACTTCCAACTTTCAGATTTGAAATAGCTTCCATTCACGACAATGCTCACACGTGAATGGCTCATACGTGACATAGCTTCCACAATAGTGCCGGCTATGGTCACACTTTCACTGCGCATAATTCACTTACAGAGAGTGCTTCCAGTCACGTTATAGCAAAAAATAATTATACCCTGAACACCCATTTGGGAAAACCATCTCGATTCGCTGATTGGCGAATTTGACGTTTATCACACAAGTAAACGCCTGAAACCTGTCGGTATCGTTACGTTGACAGTCTTTGTGTGAATCATTGCAGCTTTCGTCGATAATTTTTTCACAATTTTCAAGTTTGTTGGTTACTAAATCGATGTAACACGAAATTACTGGCTACGCTTAAGGAAACATGATAATTGGGCAGTACTTTTAGACTGGATACTATTAGTAAAATACTATGACGGAGCGGTATTATTCAGGAGTAGTGATTATGAGAGTAATACGGTCAACGATAACAATCTTTTTTATGCTATGGGCGGTCAGCGCACATTCGACAACCATAACAAAACTAACCAACGGCGCCAATGGCGCTGAAGCCAATGGCAGCAGCATTAATCCTTCGGTCAGCGCCGACGGCCGATACGCGGTTTTTGAATCGACAGCGTCAAATCTTATTGACGGCGATTTGAATAATAGTTCGGATATATTTCTTGTTGATACAGCGAACGGAACCATTCAACGCATCAGTGAACCGGCAGGTGGTGGTGACGCCAGTGGGTCCAGCAACAATCCGTCCATTTCGGCAAATGGCCAGTTTATTGTTTTTGAATCCTTTGCGCCAAATCTGGTCGCCAACGACACCAATAACGCGGTTGATATATTTATTTACGACCGCCTTTCCCAAAGTCTCGAGCGGGTTTCAGTAGCCAGCAACAATACCGAAGGCAATAGTCACAGTTTTTCTCCTTCCGTCAGTGCAGACGGCCGATTCGTGACTTTTTATTCCATTAGCAGCAACTTGGCCGCCGGCGATAACAACCGCGCGGTCGACGTTTTTGTCCGCGACCGCAATAGCGGCGAGACCCGTATTGTCAGCACCGATTCCAATGGGAATCCGGGAAATATGGCAAGTTGGCAACCGGTAATCAGTGCCGACGGGCAATTTATTGCCTTCTCATCTAACGCCAGCAACCTGGTCTCTGGTGATACCAATGGCGTACAGGACATTTTTCTATACGAGATGTCGTCCACTAATATTACAATGTTATCCAAAGCTAACGATGGCACACCGGGTAACGCGTTAAGCGCATATCCTGCCATCAGCGCTTCAGGGGATTACGTTGTATTTGAGTCCGATGCATCAAATCTGGTTAGCGGTGACGGCAATGGACTAACCGATGTTTTTGTGGCCGACGTGCTGCAGTCTTCGGTAACCAGAATCAGTATCACCACTGATGGTGGTGACAGTAACGCACCGGCCTATCAACCTCGAATCAGTCAGGACGGACGCTTTGTTTCGTATTACACCTATGCATCCAATATTGTGCAACCCGACCCTAATGACGTGGAAGATGTCTTCCTTTATGATCAACATACAGGTGCTATCGATATGATCACCCGAACAGCGGCGGGTGAACCTTCAAACGGCAGCAGCTTTACCGCAGCGCTCAACAGTGACGGCCTTTATGTCATTACCTCCTCGCTGGCATCCAATTTTGACCCGGCGGACACCAACGACCTGGAAGACATCTATCTCTTCGATCGCGGCACGATCAATACACCCCCAGTTGCTAACGCGGGTAATGACATTGACATCGTGCTCGGTACTACCGCCCATCTTGACGGCACAGCGTCCTCTGATCCTGATGGCGACTCGATTATCAGTTATCAATGGCAAATGGTCTCTGCACCGGCTGCCAGTAGTCTGGGTTATTGGACATCCGCATTAGCTACCCCATCACTGGTGCCTGATTTACCTGGCACTTATATCATCTCGTTAGTGGTGGGCGATGGTGTCAGCCTGAGCGTTACCGATGAGATGTTTATTAATGTCAGCCAGAACCTTCCTCCCTCAGCGCTCGCAACAGCGGATACCACCGAAGGCTACGCGCCGTTGACTGTAAGCTTTGACGGCAGCCAAAGCAGTGACCCCGAAGGTTCAGCGCTGCAGTTCAACTGGTCCTTTAGTGAAGGCGCAACAAGCACTGAGGTCAGTCCTGTACACGTTTTCAGCACGCCTGGTCAATACAATATATTGCTGACGGTCACTGATCCTCTGGGCAATACAGACCAGGCGGTGATCCCGATTACCGTGTTATCTGTTAATCAGGTACCTGTTATCAATGATCTCACTGTAACTCCGGAATCAGGACCTGCGCCCCTGACCGTATCCCTGTCTGCCATTGTTGTAGACCCTGAAAACGATTCGCTGTCTATTGTCTGGGACTTGGGTGATGGAACAGTAGTTCATGACACTACTAACCTTACCCACACGTACTATAACAAGGGCACCTACAATGGCACCGTTACCGTGAGCGATGGACAATCCACGGCTCACGAATCATTTGTCGTTAGTGTGGGTGATGGTTTTAACATGAAAAAACCCTATATCGACATGCACATTCATCACCGCAAACCCTACCGCAGCAAATTTCGACTAAAGACGCGATTTGAGCTTGACGCCACACCCGCGGCGAATGACCCGGTAAGGGTTATCATCAATGATGTTACTGTGCTGGACAAAAAACTGGATGAATTTAAAGAAGTGATCCCAGGAATCTATTATTACCGGGAAAAATATACCTACGTCGTACTGGATCTCAAAAACGATAAGCTCCAGTTGTCAAAACGTCATTTCTCCATGACAAGCGACAATTTTGCGCAACAGGCAATGCTTCGGCTGGTCATTGGTATGAATACGGCGGCGCAAGACGTCCGGCTCTTCAAGAAGAATCGCTGTGACGAACGTCATTACCAACTTAACCAATACGATGATAGTAATGTTGACGAAGCTCAGTGCCCGGTAACTACTATTAAAACGGCTCACAGGCACAAACATCACTACCATTAATTACACAAAATAAGCGTGGAGCAGCGCTACAGGACGACAAGCCTGCTCCACAGGGCTTTTGAGCCGCGGTATAGCAATCCCAGGAACAGTAATGGGAAAACAATGGTCTCTATGATAAAAACAACAATAAGGTTGATAGCGTTTTCGGTTGCATCCGCGGCCAGTTCTTTATATCGGTCAATTCGATTGTTGATTGTCTTTTTAATGGAGGCGGAATCGAGCAACCGTTTTGCCATATCCAGCAGACCTTCTTTATCGGTCGCGTCGTACAGCGCGTTGTCGTCACTGCTCAGTTCGCCGATGCGCTGCTGGGTTTTTTCCAGTTGCTTGCTGGATTCGACGTATTGGTCATGCAGGAAATAGGAATACATACTTTCACTGCCAATAGCCACTAATGGCACGGAAAACCTTACAAACAAAATGATAATAGCAGTGGATACAATAAAGCTTTTAGCGCCGGCAGCAAACCAATCGGGACGCCAGACGAACACCAGGTAAAGACCAAACACCACAAGGAGCGCCACCGTCATGACCTGTGTAGAGCTTATCGCCAACAATACTTTCTGTATTCCCAGCGAGGCCGAACTCGCCAACATTACCCAAGAAAACTGCTCAACAAGGTCGTTTATCGGATCCAGGATTTGTCCCGGTGTAAAATTCATTCCCACACCGGCGGGCTGCACCGCAATTTCGGTACCTTGTGCAACGGAGATTACACCATTTAGCCCCCGTGCGATTCCGAAAGTGATTAACGCCCGCTTGAATGATTCATTGGTGTAATCCTGACCGGTATGATCGATCGTACCGAAGATCGCCAGCAAAGCCAGGGCAAACACGACAATCGACAGCGTGAGTTTTTTGGCGGCTATATGCTTTTCGTTCATAGAAATTTTGCAGGATGTTGCGGCAAATCATAGCACCGCCTCGGTGAAAAAAAAAGAATAAGGAAGAAAATAACGACTGTCACACAATGATTAGTGCAACGGATATACTACAGCCGGTTTTACTAATTCGCGGCAGTACGTTCCTTGTGGTACATGTTGGTAATTAAAACCTTATCATCGACGCGCCGTGCAATAATTTCAATCTCACCTTCCATGGAATATACCGGAGTGCCGGAATCCGTAATAATGATCGCTTTAAGCCGACCGCTACCCTTGGCCTGCGTGCCATCGAAAGTCCATTGCAGATCCCGAATAAACATCTGCCGGTCGTTGGTGGTGTTAAACAGTGATTCGTAATCCTGTTTGATACCGTTCAAATTTATCTGGTCATTGGTTTTCGCGTCTTTAGTAAACAGGCTGGCCAGCAGTTTAATATCGCCACTTTCATACGCACCGATAAACCGGGTTACAATATCCTGTAATTCAGCCGGTGTCGGCTGTTGCGGACGGTCCCCATAACCAGCGGAAGAAAGTTTTAAATTGGGAGTAATAACGTTGACTCTCTTATTCAGCAGTTCGAAACGTGCGATATGCATATTGTTAGCTGTTTTTATCAATTCCACAGTGGCATCCGCGGTTACTGACTGCGTCCCTTTACTTTTTTTAAATTTTATTTCCGCATTGTAGCCGGTTTTGACAGTCGCATGATCCTCCGCCACATAAATATCGGGAGCCTTGAAATTCACCTGGCGTTGGTCGCTGATATCAAAAATTCTCTGGTAATTTTGTTTTAGCTGCGCAAGAATCTGCTCTCCCTCCGCGTGATCATCCACCCCGAAAAGGGAGGATAATTTTTGCAGATCGCCCTGCTCGTATGCAGTCGTATACTTATTCAATACTTTTAGAACGTCTTCCCGGGTAATAACCGGGCTGATTGCAGCTTTTAATTCATCATCAGCGGACCTGGAAGCACCACCTGGTGGCGGAAGCTTGACCGGCATTTGTTGAATAACATTGGAAAGCTCCTTGGCGGAAACGGTCGCATTATTTTTTATACTGATTTTTCTGGCTTCCTCGACTTTTGCGATCTCCTCGGTAACTTCTTCGGCTATTTCTTTATAAATTGCGGATTGCGGTTGCGCAACTGAGTAATCAACGTTCGGGTCTGCGATGCCAAGTGCCAACGCCAGCTTCATCAAGGGGCTCTGCTTAGCTCCTTTTCTATGGTTAACGAAAGCGCCGGACGATCGTTCGTGCCTGAATTTCCTTTTTAACCGATAAGCAAACTGCTGATACCAGGCTGTTTGCGCGTAAATCTTCCGCGACTTCGAATCACTTTTATTCCAGTGACGCAAGAATGTCCGGATGCGATCTTGTGTCCACTCATTATCGCGAATCACCATATTTGCGATATGTTCCAATTGCTGGTCGTTTCCGATCCCCTTATTTAATATAGTGACCGGTTCGGCATCATCACTGTCGTCGTACCGATCGCCGCTCGAGGGCCAGATAAAACTCCAGACAAACCCTAATAGCACCAGCACGCCAAGTGCATACATTCCATAACGAAGGGTCATTATTTTGGAAAGGGGGTATTTGGAGACGGATAGCTTTTTTGCGCTATTGATCAAATTATTAAGATTACCGTAGTTGTCATTAACGGCGCCCACCGGAACATCAAATGTCGTTTTAGGATCCCGCCCAACAACGGTTTCGTAATTTTTGAGTTGGCGCTTTACCCGACCTTCTTCTGATACTATGGCTTCGGTCGCTTTTGATAACGCAACACGTACGCGATTTCCGTTCACTATAATTATCTCACTTGCAGGTTTTGCGGAGTCCGACGGACCTCTGCGTTATGGAGCTATATAAGGAACTTCTAATACTGCGTTATTGTAATCTTCTCTTTTTTTAAGACGGCAAAATAGGGGAATCCATTATACGCCGAATCGCCAATTTGGAAACCGGAAGGTCTCCTATACAACAGCCGGCGATGTGGATTTGCGGCCCGTTGCCCTTAACCGGCTCCCACTTTCAGTCCAATTTGCTTAGTACACGCAACCTACATAAATGGCTAAGCCTATGAAAAAGTTGGGAGTTTCCCCTTAGCCTGGTAATCAGCAATCGCCAATGATATTGCACTCCCCATTGACTAACTAATTGCGTTAAAAACATTCAGCGCCGGGGATTCGGGTACTGTCCCAGTTTAAAACCCAGTGGATGCGCGTACTACCAATGCACAGCGCCCATGTTGCCATGGGCGTTTCTGGCAAGAGAGATGAGAGATGGCCGGTTGTTGTGAGATTACATGCCGCCCATGCCACCGCCGCCAGCACCGCCACCCATGCCGCCGCCCATGCCACCCATACCACCCATACCCGCCGGTGGTGGCGGTGGTGGTGGCGGCGCCGGTGGTGGTGGCGGTGGCGGCACTGTCGGTGGTGGCGGCGGCAGCCCCGGTGGTGGGGGCG
>JASFOJ010000176.1:0-9831 GCA_050116575.1 Gammaproteobacteria bacterium
CTGGAACACGAGCGTTGCGGTGAAACCATCGACCGTATCGGCCTGGTTAACTTCCTCGAAGGTGTCGGCGTCGACGTTGATCCGAACATGATAAACAACCCACGGGTCAGCAGTTACGTTCGTACCGATACATGGGACGAAGAAGCTGAGAAGTGGAAACAACGAAAAGCTGCCGGCTAATACTCCGACAACAACGCCCTCTTAAAAGAGGGCGTTGTTCCATAGTACGGCAAAAAGTTGACCAATTTAGTAAAGCATTTGGAGGCTACACAACATGAGCGAACAGGCAGCACAACCACGATTTCCCACTGAAAGCGGATGTCCCGACGGCTTTCAATATATGCATCCGGCCTATCTTAAAAACTACGGCCAATGGTCTTACCATGACCGTCCCCGTCCCGGTGTGTTACACCACGTCGCCAAAAATGGTGATGAAGTGTGGACCGTGCGCGTCGGAACACAACGCCAGCTAGGTCCCTATGAAATAAACCTGCTGTGCGACATTATTGACAAGTACGCAGACGGTTATGTGCGTTTCACCATCCGCAGTAACATGGAAATTACCGTTACGGAAGAATCCAAAGTGCAGCCATTAGTTGATGCACTGACCGACGCCGGGTATCCCATCGGTGGCACCGGTCCTTCCGTCACCATGATTTCTCATACCCAGGGCTGGTTGCACTGTGATATTCCGGGCACCGACGCGTCCGGCGTGGTGAAATCATTAATGGATGAACTATATGATGAGTTTACCCATGAAACCATGCCTAACCGGGTTCATATCACCACCTCCTGCTGCCAGATCAACTGTGGCGGACAGGGTGATATCGCCATCAACATACAACACACCAAGCCGCCCAAGATCAACCATGACCTGGTGGCCAACGTGTGCGAACGTCCGTCGGTTGTAGCTCGTTGTCCGGTTGCCGCAATTCGTCCGGCCATGGTTAACGGCAAACCCAGCCTGGAAGTGGATGAGAAAAAATGTATTTGTTGTGGCGCCTGTTTCCCACCCTGCCCACCCATGCAAATCAATGATCCAGAGCACTCCAAGCTGGCTATCTGGGTCGGTGGCAAACACTCCAACGCGCGCAGCAAGCCCATGTTCCATAAACTGGTGGCTGCGGGCATTCCCAACAATCCGCCTCGTTGGCCAGAAGTCGCCGACATCGTCAAGAATATCCTACGCGTATATAAAGAAGACGCTCAGGATTGGGAACGTGTGGGTGACTGGGTTGAACGTATCGGCTGGCCGCGTTTCTTTGAACTGACTGAATTACCGTTCACCAAATTCCATATTGATAACTGGATTGGCGCGCGCAACAGTCTGAACGCGTCGGCACACATTCGCTTCTAAAGGGGTTATCGATGAAATTTGGTATTTTGGTAAACGAAGGTCCCTATACACACGAAGCGTCGGACAGCGCGTATCAATTCGCAAAAGCCGTTCTAGATAAAGGCCACGAATTGACACGCGTGTTTTTCTATCATGACGGTGTCAACAACGGCACACGGTTCACCACTCCTCCACAAGATGACCGTAATCTGGTCAACTTGTGGGGCGAGCTCGCCAAAGAGCACAACGTGGATCTAGTGGTTTGTGTCGCCGCCGCTCAGCGTCGTGGTATTGTTGATCCCGATGAAGCCAAGCGTCACGGTAAGGACGGTAATAACATTGCAGACGGGTTTCGCATATCCGGCCTCGGCCAGCTTATCGAAGCCAGCATTCAGTCAGACCGTCTCGTGGTATTTGGCGATTAACAACAACAGGAACGACGATAATGAGCGAAGAAGGCACTATTAAAAAACTGATGTATTTGAACCGCAAGGCTCCATACGGCACGATTTACGCCCTGGAATCCCTTGAAGTGGTTCTGATTGGCGCCGCATTCGACCAGGACGTAAGCCTGGCGTTTGTTGATGACGGCGTTTTTCAACTGGCCAAAGCCCAGAAAACTGAAGGGATTGGTGTTAAGAACTTCTCACCCACTTACAACGCGCTGGGTGACTACGACGTCAACAAGATCTACGTTGAGAAAGAGTCACTTGATGCCCGCGGTCTGACCATTGACGATTTGCTTCCCTTGAAGTACGAAGATGAAGATGATGATTGGGCCGAAAAGGACTCTATTAAAGTGGTCAGTTCCTCGGAACTGGCTGAAATACTGGATCAGCAGGACGTCGTGTTAAGTTTCTAGGTGAGGAAAATAAAGTATGGCAATGTTACACACAGTCAATAAGTCACCCTTTGAAAAAAACTCGCTGGAATCGTGCCTGCGACTGGCAGTTAAGGGCAGCAGCGTACTGTTGATCGAAGACGGTGTTTACGGTGCCATGAAAGGCACCAGCAAATCCGGCCTGATCGACGACACAAAAGGTGATATTACAATTTATGCACTGGGTCCTGATCTTGATGCTCGAGGCATCAGTAAGGACAAAATAATCGATGGTATTAAAGTCGTCGATTACGGTGATTTCGTAGACCTGGTTGCAGAGCACAGTGCAAGCCAGGCATGGCTTTAAAAGTAAGACGATAAACAATTAACAGGAGAATATGACATGGCGCTAGATGTTGGCGGAAAATCGATCGAAACTGATGAGGAAGGTTACCTGGTAAATCGTGATGACTGGACGCAGGAAATCGCCGAAGCGATTGCCAAGGCGGAAAACCTGGACATGAGCGAAAACCACTGGGAAGTGGTTAACTTCCTGCGCGAATACTACGATGAATACCAGATCGCTCCGGCGGTTCGTGTATTAACCAAGGCCATTGGTAAAAAACTGGGCAAGGACAAAGGCAACAGCAAATACCTTTACGAACTGTTCCCTTACGGTCCGGCAAAACAGGCATGTAAAATCGCCGGTTTGCCCAAACCAACAGGTTGTGTGTAAACACCCCTAACTACAACAAATATATGTATTCAAACCTGCTGTGCCGTTGCGGTGAACGGCACAGCCCTAAACTTTTAAGGCATATACATGGCTCTCACTGTCGTCTATGCAATACTTTTTTATCTTGCGGCAGCGCTGTTCACGATCGGCGTTGTGCGTAAGATCGTTATTTATTCCAAAACGCCGCAACCTTTAAAGATTCCCACAACCCCTGCTCCCACCACCAAAGCCGGTGTCGTCTGGCGGATTATCAAGGAAGTCACCGTGTTTCAAAGCCTGTTCAAGGCCAACAAATGGATCTGGATATTCGGCTGGCTGTTTCATGCAGGGTTATTTCTGGTGCTGGCGCGCCATTTACGTTATTTCCTCGAACCGGTACCTACTATTATTACGCTGATCCAGCCCTTTGGAAAATACGCGGCGTTTGCCATGATCGTCGGTCTAATCGGTTTATGGGGTCGGCGCTTTCTCGTTGATCGGATTCGTTATATCACCAGTCCGTCGGACCACCTGATGTTGCTGTTATTGTTATCCATTGGCATATCCGGTGCCCTGATGACCTTCGGTGGCATCGGACTGCACCCTGATGTCTTATCGGTCAAGGAATTCATCATGGGTCTGATATTTTTTGATCTGCAGCCGCTGCCCGGTTCCGCGCTGTTTATGATCCATTTGGCACTGGTTGCCGTGCTGATGATCGTTTTTCCCATCAGCAAATTGCTGCATGCGCCAGGTGTGTTTTTCAGTCCCACTCGCAACCAGGTCGATGATGTGCGAGAGCACCGCCATGTGGCCGGTTGGAGTGCGGAGTCATAAATGATAGGAAGAAACAGTAAAGTTATTGGAGGAATCATTGGCTGAAGAAATCCAAGTGCCGGCGTACCGGGAATACCCTGTTATTCCCGTCATCGTTGAAAATTCCATGGCTCACAGCAAGCCGTATCTGGCAAAACCAGACCACCAGCAAAGCGTCGGGTTTCCCGGTGAACTGGTGGATGACTGGAAAAACGTCGCGATCAACAAACTGGGTGAGCTGGTCAGCCAATCCCGGGCGTTGCAGGTTTTCCTTGACTCCTGCGTCAAGTGCGGTGCCTGCACCGACAAGTGCCATTACTACCTGGGCAGTCAGGACCCGAAGAACATGCCCGTCGCACGCCAGGATTTATTGCGCAAGGTCTATCGCCGTCATTACACCTTTGCCGGTAAATATTTTCCCAAACTGGTGGGCGCCATGGACTTCGACGAGGACGTGCGCGACCAGTGGTACAGTTACTTCCACCAATGCTCGCAATGCCGGCGCTGCTCGGTCTATTGTCCTTACGGTATCGACACGGCAGAGATATCCATGGCCGGGCGTGAGGTGCTGGATGCCATCGGTATCGGCCAAAAATACAGTAACGAGATTATCGGCAAGTTACACAAGGTGGGTAACAACCTTGGATTGCCGGAACCGGCCCTGGCGGATACCCTGGAAGGTCTGGAAGAAGATATCGAAGAAGATACAGGTGTTGCGGTCAAAGTACCGCTTGATGTACAAGGCGCCGACGTATTGTTAATTACACCCTCTGCTGACTTTTTCGCGGAGCCCCACATCGATGGTCTTATCGGTTACGCAAAAGTCTTTCATCAGGCCGGTATCAGCTGGACCTTAAGCTCTTACGCATCAGAAGCCGCCAACTTTTCCATGTTTATTGGCAGTCATGACAACCTGAAAAAAGTTGCCATGCGCATTCGCAAAGCCGCCCTCGACCTGGGCGTAAAACGCATTGTCGTTGGCGAATGTGGTCATGCCTGGCGGGTAGCCTACAGTTTCTGGAACACATTGATCGGTCCGTTTGATTTCCTCGATCCCAAGTACCCGGCACCGCAACATATTTGCGAGCTCACCTACGACCTCATCCAGCGCGGTGCCCTGAAGCTGGACAAGGAAGCCAACGACCATCGCCGCATTACATTCCATGATTCCTGTAATGTGGCCCGCGCCTCGCGCATGGGCAACATCCCCGGCGGCCAGTTCATCATACCCCGGGAGATCATCAAGTCCTGCGCCAATCACTTTTATGACATGGCACCGGAAACCATCCGTGAAGGGACATTTTGCTGCGGTGGTGGCGGCGGCCTGTTGACCGATGACCTGATGGAAATTCGGGTGAAAGGTGCCTTCCCCAGAATGGAGGCGTTGAACCAGGTTGTGCAGGAATATGATGTGGATACGCTGGTGGCCATCTGTGCCATCTGCAAGACCCAGTTTGCGAAAGTATTACCGTATTACAAGTTCCCAATGGATATGATTACCAGCCTGCATCAGGTCGTGGGCGATGCGATCCAGCTGGGAACGAATCATTAATAGAGCGTGAATTAAATAGTTTAAGAAACCGTCGCGTAGCAACAGGAGAAAGCATTATGGCAACGCCAGCAGACAAAGTTAAACAGGGGCATACATTTCGTAAGTTCAAGGACAACGACCATGCTCATCTGCCATGGAAAGAGCAGATTTTTCAGGCCGACCATACGCACAAGTGTCCGACCTATGTGCACCAGACTCCTCCGTGCCAGGGTAGCTGCCCTTCCGGGGAAGATATTCGCGGATGGCTCAACATCGTGCGCGGTATCGAAAAACCCGCCGGTGAAATGAGCTGGCAGGAATACGCTTTCCGCCGTTCCACCGACGCTAATCCATTTCCGGCCATTATGGGCCGTGTCTGCCCCGCTCCCTGTGAAGACGGTTGTAACCGCAACGAAGTGGAAGACCACGTGGGCATCAACGCGGTTGAACAATTCATTGGCGACAACGCCCTGAACGAAAACTATAAGTTTGAAGCGGGTCCGGATACCGGCAAGAGCGTGGGCATTATTGGTGGCGGCCCCTGTGGTCTCGCTGCCGCCTATCAATTGCGTCGCATGGGTCATGCGTGCACGGTTTATGATGATCATGACGAACTGGGCGGCATGATGTTTTATGGTATTCCCGGCTATCGGACGCCGCGTGAAGTACTGGGCGGCGAAATCAACCGCATTGTCGACATGGGAGTCGAAGTCAAACTAAAAACCCGCGTCGGTACTGACATCAGCCTCGACGAGCTGGAAAAGAAACATGACGCTGTTCTGTTTGCCATCGGCGCGCAAACCGGCCGCGGCCTTCCCATTCCCGGCGCCGAGGCCACCAACTGTATTTCCGGCGTGGCATTTTTAAGTGCTTTTAACCAGGGCCGCCTGCAAGCGGTATCCGGCAGGGTGGTAGTTGTCGGTGGTGGTGATACTTCCATTGACGTTGTATCAGTGGCACGCCGCCTGGGTAACATTTCCACGATTGCGGAAAAAGACCGCCCCGAGAACGTGGTACTGGGTCATACCGCCCACGACGTCGTTGACATCGCCGCCAAAGAAGGCGCCGATGTCATGCTGATCTCTCGTCAGCCCATTGAAAGCATGAACGCTGCCAAGCACGAAATTGACGATGCCACCCGCGAAGGTGTTGAAATTCAAGGTTCATTAAACCCCGTGGAAGTCATCAGAGACGAAAACGGCCGCGCCAAAGCATTACGCGTCGCTAAAATGAGTTACGAAAGCGGTAAAGGCGAAGTCATTGAAGGCACCGAATTCGACATTGAAGCGGACCTGATTGTTTCCGCCATCGGCCAGTCCGGTGATTTCCGGGGCATGGAAGATTTCGCCAATGAGCGTGGTTTGATGGATGCGGACAAACACTTTCAGATTCCCAACAAACCCGGGTTCTTTGCCGCCGGCGACATCGTTCGCCCTCACCTGCTGACAACGGTTATCGGCCAGGCTTCGGTTGTGGCGGAAACCATTAATCATTACTTCAAGAATGAAGAAATGCGCAAGCGTCCCAAGGTAGATGTGCATCATTTTAACCTGCTGGAAAAACTGCGCGAATCCGGCATGGAACCGGAACACTTCGATCCGGAGGGTGATGCCAAGACACGCGGCATCGATCGCGGCCGCCGCGGCACCAGCGATGAAGAGTTCGCGGTACACAACTATGAGGACCGTTCCGCGCACCAGATCATTCCAGCGGACAAGCTGTTTCTGGGCCATTTTAAATACGAGCCCCGTTACAAGCGTAAGGAATCGGTACCAACAGCAGAAGAAGTGTTGGGCCATTTTGAAGAACGTGTTTACGGTTTGCCCGAAGAAGAAACGGTCGCTGAAGCCAAGCGTTGCATGAGCTGCGGCATGTGCTTCGAGTGTGACAACTGCGTCATTTTCTGTCCGCAGGACGCGGTCTACAAGGTGAAAAAAGACCAGCATACCATGGGCCGCTATGTGGATACGTATTATGACCGCTGCATCGGTTGTCACATTTGTGCCGACGTATGCCCGACCGGCTATATCCAGATGGGATTAGGCGAATAAACAGCCAGTCCTTTTGTGGAAGGACATTTATCACACACCGGGCAGGCCCACCTGCCCGGTTTGATAAAGAAAGCCATCGAGTTATCCATTACCGCCGCAGTGCGGTAATTCATTAACGGGACTCGAGCTAAACAAAACATAGGTCAGCTCTACCGTATAATTACAGTAAGCTGCTTATATCGTAACGAACGACTAATTAATAATATGAACGTTGGTGGTGTGCTTAGACACGGAAAACACACCGGATACGTTTATCCCGAGCAACATTAGCAATCTGACAAGGAAACGCACGTGTTGTCCAAACCTGTAAAATATATTATCCAACGCCCGGTAATCCTGGGCCTGCTCATTATCTGCACTAGTGTCATATCGATTACCGCTTTCGCCGGAGCGCCCCTGCCGGATATCCCCAAAGGCAAGGGTGATAAGTGCGTAGAAGACACCGAATACATGCGCAAGAACCATATGGAGCTTTTATTCCATCAGCGCGACAACACTATGCACCGCGGCATACGCACCAAAAAGCATTCATTAAAGGAATGCATCAATTGCCATGCCGTTTATGATGACAACGGTCAGCCCGTCAGCTTTCGGGATTCACGCCATTTCTGCGTGCAATGCCACGAATACGCATCCGTATCCATCGATTGCTTTGACTGCCATGCTTCCAAACCAGAACAAAAGAAAGCGGGGAGCAACTTATGAGTAAACAAGAAAATAAAATTGACGAGTATCGCCGTGGGTTTCTTAAAAAAGGTGCTGTTGTTGCCGGCGCCGCGACCCTCGCACCCGGCGTTATCCTGCAAACTGTCGCCAGGGCCAAACCGGCCGATGAAGCGGTTACCAGCGAAGTACGTTGGGGGTTTTTAATTGACGCCAACAAATGCCTGGACAACTGTGACAAATGCGTTCAGGCCTGCGACGAAGAAAACGGTTTAAAAAGTCACGACCGTCCACAAACCGACGCCCAGTGGATACGTAAAGTCACTTTGCGCAACAAGGAAACCAAACACACCATCAACTTGCCGATGATGTGCCAGCACTGCGCCTACCCACCCTGCGTTGACGTGTGCCCCACGGGCGCCTCCTTTAAACGAGCGGACGGTATCGTGCTGGTGGATAAACATATTTGTATCGGGTGCCGCTACTGCATGATGGCCTGCCCTTACAAGGCGCGCTCTTTCATCCATGAAACCCTGACCGACCAGGACCCGGATGTGCCACGCGGCAAGGGTACCGTGGAAAGTTGTACCTTGTGCGTGCAACGCGTGGACCGCGGCGAAATCCCGGCATGCGCCGAAGCCTGTGCCGAAACCCAGGAAGGCCCCGCCATCCTGTTCGGCAATCTCAACGATCCCAACAGCGAGATTTCCCGGCGCCTTGCAACGGAAACCAGCACGCAGGTACGGGCCGATTTCCACCTGGATCCCGGTGTACGTTACCAAGGCATATAGCATATAAATGGGACAGGCAACCATAATCAGGCACAACAAGAAATAACGACAAGCAACGGAACCGGATAACTATGAAAGAAACTATTCACTATCGCAACATACCTGGTAAAAGCATGGGCTACTACGCCGTCATCGCTATTCTCGGCGTACTCATTGCACTGGGTTTGGCGGCAGCTTCCTACATGGAGCATGAAGGCCATTATGTTACCGGTATGACCAATCAAATCGTCTGGGGCATGCCCCATGTGTTCGCGGTGTTTCTTATCGTGGCGGCGTCGGGCGCGCTTAACGTTGCATCAATTTCCTCCGTGTTCAACAAGAAACTTTATAAACCGCTGGCACCTATGTCAGGACTATTGGCCGCTGCCCTGTTGGTGGGCGGGCTGTGCATATTGGTACTGGATCTTGGCCGCCCGGACCGCCTGATCGTGGCCATGACCTATTACAATTTCAAATCGATTTTTGCCTGGAATATCTTTTTGTATACCGGCTTTCTGGCCATTGTGGTCGTCTATCTATGGATGATGATGGAACGCCGGTTTAACAAATTCAGCAAACCCGTCGGCTTTTTCGCCTTTGTCTGGCGGCTGATTCTCACCACCGGTACCGGCTCCATCTTCGGCTTTCTGGTGGCGCGCCAGGCATACGACGCCGCCATCATGGCGCCAACCTTTATCCTCATGTCGTTTTCATTCGGACTGGCCATTTTCAACATTCTCGTGGTGGGCATTTACAGCGGCACCGGCCGTTCACTGGGCAGCGCTATCGTGGAGCGGCTGCGCAAGTTACAGGGGGTATTCATTGCGGCGGTCATGTTTTTTATCCTCATCTATCACATCACCAATTTGTACGCCACCGAGCACCACGGTGTGGAAAAATTTATTCTCGATGGCAACAATGTATATACCGGCCTGTTCTGGCTGGGATTCGTGTTGATCGGCAGCCTGGTTCCACTGGCCATTTGCCTGTTGAACGGCTTTAAAAATTCCGCGCGCTGGCTGGTCACTGCATCGTTACTGGTGATTGTCGGAGGCCTGGCACAAATGTACGTGATTATCATCGGCGGCCAGGCCTATCCGCTGGATTTATTCCCGGGCTATGAAGTTAG
>JASFOJ010000177.1:0-9785 GCA_050116575.1 Gammaproteobacteria bacterium
GCATAACTTTAAAACCATCACCCAAAAACAAATCGAAAGGGTCATGGACAAACTAAATAACCGTCCCCGAAAATGTCTTGGCTTCAAAACACCAAATGAGGTATTTTTCGGGATTAAACCAACTGTTGCACTAGCAACTTGAATCCACCAATAAAAAAATATTAGCCATAAGTATTTTTTAAAACTGTTTTTTCATTATTATTCTCCTTGGCGCGCCCATTTATCCAGGTAGCAATTAATTAGTTATTGATTTTAATTGATAGGGTCATAATTCTTACCCCCCCTTGAGCTGCATATAAATTATAGTGAATAAACTGAAACTTCCCTATTTCAACGGACACTTTTAATCATAGATAATCGCCAAAACCTTTAACGCGTCGTTTTGGTGTAAAAATCGGCTATTAAAGCAATATTTCAGCAGTCTATCCAATCTGTTTCTATTACCAATCAGCAAGTTGCATAGGTTCGGGCTATTTCGGTATAGCCCATCTCAACTATGAATACTACTCAAAACGACCTTTAATATCGCACATAATAAGAACTACCTGGCGCTCAAAATAGTTTGATCGCCAATAATTATTCGTCTCTATCCTATAAAGCGGTTACTGCTAACTTTTTCGAGGCTTTTCAGGCGTTGGCCACGTACCAATTGCAACAGTCATCGCATCTTTTACGATTTGA
Source organism: Gammaproteobacteria bacterium (assembly GCA_050116575.1). Classification (GTDB taxonomy): domain Bacteria; phylum Pseudomonadota; class Gammaproteobacteria; order SZUA-152; family SZUA-152; genus JAKEGK01. Next base: position 682 of record JASFOJ010000177.1, read on the forward strand.
TTAATAACTGGTGTAATCTGATCAACAACCAACTGAATACGATCCTCTTCTCTTTCTGGCAGCGGGACAGTATCGATAGCCACGCTATATTGCCGGTTGAACACTTTTGTTTGAGATTTAGCCGCAATTGTCATTAGGCTTCCTCCTTTACTCAATACAAGCAGCAAACTAGTAACAATAACTTACTACGGTAAAAGGATTACGTAATTAGCCTGAGTCAACTAACACGCAATAATCCAGCAAAAGATCAATTTGAAGGGATAATTAGAAGCTATTTTTTCGGAGTTCTTAAAAGTGCTTTGTCGGCATCAAAAAGGTCATTTAAGCACAATTTTGTGCGTTTAATTGCAATGTTTCCTTTCACGATCAGGTGGTTACTTAGGTCCGAGCCCACCGAGCTTCACATTGCCGCGTTGAGTTATGTGGTGTGGAACGCCGGGGAATACGTTTCTTGGCAATGTTGGCATGCCTAAATGTTATGGTAAGGCAGAGTGGAAATAAAGGGTAGCACCCGAATGGCACTTAGGTAAGACGTAATTCAGGGTTTTCGTCATTCCGGCGAAGGCCGGAATCCATGGAAAACTACCACCATTGTAGATTCTGGATCCCGGCCTTCGCCGGGATGACGGCGATTCCAGGCTTAACTAAGTGCCATTCGGGTAGCACCCCTTTTTTATTTACTTTTTCCCACTTATTCATCTCCACCATAAAGAGCATGCCACGGCTTGGGCATAAAGACCCAATGCCTGTTGACATAAACCAAGCCATCATAGGCCATCCCGTAATCCAGGCCTGGTTTAACAAACTTAAACGTCGCAATAGGAACACCAGGCTTGAGGTATGAATCTATATCGCGATAGCCTCCGGGAAATAAATCAGCTAAAGGCGTATGGTCAATAAGATTATCAGATGTAGTAAGAAAAACCTGAATCTCATCCTGCCCTGGATTTCCTCCTATAATTTCATCGGATTCCCAAATCTCCCGATGTGCTTCTTCAAGAATAGTTGCAAAAGGCTCTTTATAAACGGCCTTGTAATCTTCTGCTTTCGGTCGTAGCGACCGCATTAGCTCCTCTCTACCGTTTGGCTTCAGTAATCCGCTGAGTAACTCGCTTACGTCTTCTTTCGTTGGTTGTTTACTCAGCGCGCTGTCTTGACATGCTTGGGTAGTGTTCGTCTCGCTTTGTTGGGAGTGCTGTTGACTCTCCTTCACCCCTTTATTTCGAAGTTCGCTAATTATGTTCTTAGACGTCTTGCGCAGATGGGTACTGCCGCGATAGTGTTGCTGATGGAAGTCGTTTCGCGAGTCAGACAAAATACAAGCGTTTGGTTGCTCAGCAGTCGTCGAATCGACTGATTTTTTAATCCATGCGTCCTTAATCGCCGCAATCTGTTGTGGAACTGTTGAACCTTTAGCAGTTACCACAATCGGAGCTCCGTTATCATCAAACAATACTCCAACAGCGTGCTCAGAGACATCTGGCAAGAAAACAAATTTTTCTTGGAGTTTGATCCATTTTTTGTACCAGTCCACGGAACGTTTGACAGAGAAATCCTCTTCTGGAGGTAGAACAATCCCAACCCGACTCAGACCGATCTGCTTCGGTACATTTTCAAGCTCCCATTGCATACCTGGTGTCGTATCCAATATCATAATAACAAGCTGGGAAGTTTCCGCCAGGTCGAGCACCACCCTTTGCCAAGAGGCATTATCTGCATAGCCGCGCGCCGCTCCAAGAGGAGCCACTTCCTCGCCGGGTCGGCCTATGGCGATAACCGGGCCGATGTCTTTGAACAAATTTGTGAGGACTTGTTCGAATGTCAGGTTGTAGGCATTGAAAAAGTTCATTACACCCGGCAGCCCCCCCTCGTCAAACGGCGTGACCTGAAGTTCATCTAGCGTGAACGGACGCAAGAGAAGTATCGGTGGTCGAGGATCTGATGCAAGAACCTCATTGGTACTGGGTTGAACAAGCCGGCCAAAATATCTTACAAATCTTGCGCCCACGACGACCGCAAATAAGAATACACTGGCACCAATAGCTGCCAGCAGCTTATTGTCAAACCAGACAGGCAACAACAGACCCGCCACACCCAATAGTATTGTCAGTACGAAGAATCCCCGAATGATGTAATTTAATGATAGTTCTTTTGTTGTCTTCCTTGCCCGCATAAGCGCAAAGATAGGTTCGAGCCAATGTTCTGTATCTGACAAAGGAAGAGCCATCGCATCACTAATCGAAATGGACCACTTGTTTACAAGAATTTTCGCTCGCGCCCATATGACCCAAGAGACAACAGCGTTGATATAGGCTATATAGAGCCCGACGGCTGCTACACTCAAACCAATTGATAAGATTAAAGGCATATCCTGCTTGAAGCTTTCGTAGATGGCAAAGTACGTGACGAAAGTACCCATTATAGTGACCAATGAACATAATTCCTTCCAGCCACGCATGCGAAAACCCGTTAACCCATAGACAAACGCCAGCATCAGACCAAATGACATACCCGACATCCAATGACAAACAGCAATAGCAAGAACGCCGGAGGCGATGCCTCCACCTTGTGATTTTAATAATTCGCGCCGATTTAGAACATTTTGGTAGGAGTCTCGCATAATCACTTTTTTAAATTTTTCCCCGGGAGAGACCAGGGTAGTTCAGGATCATAAATAAGGGACAGACTATATCTCCCCCAGTTTAACGGACACTTTTAAACAGAGATATAGCCAGAGTCTTAGGTATGCCTTTTTGGCATCAAAAAGGGCCATTTAAGTGTTAAATCCTGTACTCATCGCTGTTGTTTTTACTGAAACTCAATGTGTTATATAGGTCCGAGCCCTCGAAGATCCGAGCCCTCGAAGAGTAGTCGCGTCCTTATCCCACTTTAATCATCTGACGCCTTTAATTGCGCCTTGAGCTCAGCGACTTCCTTTTCCAGGCTGCTTAACCTCCGCTCCAATTCCGACACACTAACCCGCTCTGAAGACCCGGCGTCAGTCATGGACTTCGTTTGATTCTGGTATTCTTCGACGTCAATGGGGCCGGAAAACAAATGCATATACTCTGCATCCTTGCGCCCCGGTGTTCGCGGCAATTTTACGACTAACGGTTCGCCCTCCCGTTCAATCAGCCCATTAAGAGATTCCACCACAGCATCGTTGTCAGCAAATGTATGCAGACGCCCACTGCGTGCCCGTAGTTCCCCGGGTGTCTGAGGACCCCGCAGCAAAAGCAAACAAACGATAGCGAACTGAGCCGGATCAAATTGATACTCGCCAAGTCGCGTGTTGCAAAAAAGATGTTTGTATTTTTCAACCCCACGCTTGAAGTTCTCATCAACCTGCACGAGATGCTTGTCTTGCAGTTCACGGATTGTACGTTTTACCACCCCCGGATCCAGAGACATCACGGGATTGCGGCTGGACTTTTGATTACAAGCGTTGGTCAGCGCATTAAGCGTCAGCGGATACTGCTCCGGCGTGACAACGGATTTCTCCATCAGACAACCAATAACACGGGTTTCGTTGGCGGATAAATTTAACATCATTATTTGCTCATTCGTAAACACACATTGTTAAGATTAAAAGAGCTGGTTTAAGGGATTGGACCGCTATTATTCTATCGCTCCCCGGTTTCAAGCATTAAGCACTATTTTCCATATCCTAAGCGGACTGATTAAACAAGTTCGTTATTGCTGTACCCCACGTCGCTTAGCCTGTAGCTGGATGCAGTGGAGCGAAATCCAGGTATTCCCAGCCCATATCATCAAACGTCTCGGTTTACGTGTAACTTCATCCGGGCGACCTACTTGCCTCCTGAATAGGCATTGGGCGTGTTTGGTCAATTAATTACGCCGCATAATGGCTGGAATCAATTGGAGTCTCGCAGGGTACGATAACAAAACAACTGCTTTGTCCCCGCTTACACCTCCGCCGCCAGTTCTTCTGATGCTGGTTCCGCGAGCACCGGGGTTAATGATTGTTCTATGTTACTGATCTCTTTATACTCGGTATAACTACCGGGTGGCGTGCTCGGCGTTGACGGTATCACCTTGTTTGCCTTGAGTGCGCTCAACAGGTCTTCGAAGCACGCATCCGGATTAAGCCGATAGCTTGCCGCCCAGCAGCGCCAGTACACCCAGCCGACACGCTCCAATATGCGCTGGTTGTCGATAGCATGCTCCCATTCTTCGACACTCTGGGGTTGATCACCATCCAGTTCGATAGCAATCCGCTGGCCATCGTTGCTCTCCACCACGATATCAATATCGATGGGACCTACTTTTACATGGGGCATTACCGCGTATTCCAGTTCCAGTAACCGTGCGGCGATGTCCTTTTCAAAACGGGTTTCGCATAGATCCAGGGGATTATCGCTCACCACGCGTTTTGGCATGGGGTTGGCAAAATGTCGCAGCACTTGCACCCGCAGGTCTGTCGGATTTTTCAAATCAGAATCGCTAACGCTTCTAACAAGATACATCCGGTCGCGCGCGCGTGACAGCGCCACATTAAACCGCTGTTCATATTCACGCTTGTTTAACACGGAACCCTGTTTGGGCCCCACAACCATGGATAAGAAAATGACATCTTTTTCCTTACCCTGGAACATGGCCGAATCCCCACAGGCGATTTTATAGCGTTGATAGGTTTCTTCACCCAGTTCCTGCAGCAACGCATCCTGAATAGCCTGCGCCTGCTCGGAACCGATAAGAGAGATAACACCGATACTGCGGTTTTTAAACCGGACATCGTCGGTCAGCAATTTTATCTCATCGACAATGGCATAGATTTCCGCCACGTTGACACCTCTTTGTTCGTCGCGCGAACCGCCTTTAACATAAACGTCCACCAACGGCGGTTCAATTTTCTCCGAAGCCTTTGGTAACCGCAGGGGCAGCAATTCATTACCGTAAAATTTCATGCTGAAACGGATAATCGGTTCAACACAACGAAAATGCTCGGTCAACATAATACGCTGTGTGGGATAAATAGCGCTGGCCAGGTCATACAAGGACATGCCCGGTATCAACAGATCCGCAAAAGGTTGACTGCGCAAATAACTTTGACTGAACTGCTGGATCTTTTCTTCCGACACAAACGCCGCGGTGGGACTCACCTGCTTGTCGTCCCCGACAATCAAAAGTTTTTTCGCCCTGAGAATGGCCGGCAATGCGGTAATATCCGATTGCGACGCCTCGTCAATAATGACCAGGTCAAAACTTGCAAACTCCGACGGCATGGTGTCGCTAATACGCCAGGTTGGCATGATCCAGCACGGCACCCCTTCGAAACATTCCTGCATGGCATTATGAGCCTCGCGGCGATAGCGCGGCGAGCGTTTCTTGCCCGTTCCCTTGCCGAGCTTTGTTATAGCCGCCACAAAGCGAATCAACGCACCGTGAACTTTCTCGGTAAGATTAGCATGCAGGCCGATATTGGTTTTTACGGTGACCAGTTGCGTAAAATGTTCTTTGAGCGATATTTCCAGTTTATTACGTTTTTTCAGTAACTTTTTGGTAACACCGTGTTGATCAATCTCGGTGAGGTAAGCATATTGACGGTGCCAGTGCCAGGTTTCCAGGGCGTCAGCGGGAACAATACTGTCTTCTTCTCCTTCGCCAACAGGCGTCGTCAGTATCTGTTGCGCCCACTTTTTACCGCCGGAGTCCTTGATACGCTGCGCAATATCGGCCATTTCTTTAAATCGCGGTTGCAGGCTATGGAGATGCTGCAATTGCTGGATGTTTGCTTGCCATTCATCCCGCAAGTCATCAACAGACACATTGGCGTGGCCGACTTTATTTTTGGTGACGTCTTTTAATGCCGACAACAACGCGCCCTTGTACTTGCCCAACCGCTTTTGAATATTGTGCAACCTGCTGCGCTGATTGGCGACATTGTCGCGCTGTGAAAAGTTTTGCAATGCCGCCAGTGCGCGCTTTGCCTCCTTGCCGTTTTTGACCACCTGCGATACTTTTAACCCTTTTGGCAGCAATACCGAAACTTCGTCGGCAAGCTCAGGCCATTCCTCCATGGCCATTTTTTTCAGTAACTCGATCCTGTTATAAAGAGATTTCAACGGCTTGAAACTGCTGCCATACTCATAATACAGTTCCGGAAGATCATGCTCTTCACCCACGCTGTTCCACTTGACGATAAACCGGCGCGCTTCATCCTGGAAAGCCAGATACTGCTCGACCAGTTGCCAGTGGCGCGGCGTTCGCGGCGCTTCGCCATTGACTTCGATCTGCGCAATGATGGATTTTACATCCCGCTTGCCGATGGGCAACAGGCCAAAGGGGCGCTGGCCGGCACTCAAGTTTGCCAACGCCTTGTCCAATTCCTTGCGCTGCGCGCCGGGCTTTGGCACATACACCGGGTTTTTGATAAATATGCCCCGTTGCTCATTAAGCTCGGCAAGGTGCGGCAGCATGCCTTCCATCAGCGCCGTGTTTTCGCTGCCCATGCCATTTTTCGCCCAGTGCTGCATGAACCAGTGCGACCAAGGCTCCTGTTTCAATGCCTCCACGGCGTCCAGAAACTCTTTTAACTGCGCCATTAACGCCGATGCCCGTTCCTCGGCATTGTCGATGGCCTTGTCAACAACGGGCAGGTTTTCCGTTTTGGCAAAGGTACTCAGTTGCTGCAACGTCACCAGGTCGCTGTGGATCGCCATCATTTCCTGCGTGTCGGGGACGTCGCCCATGTCCGGCAGTGCGATATTCAAATAGCTGAGGTATTCGCCGACCTGCTTTCTCGCCCCACGCAGCCGCTTGATATCAGAGCGGTCGAATTGAGGTATAAATTCATCACCGCTGCCGATGGTATCCGGAAACCATTGATGGCGCTCGGTGTCGTTAACCAGCTTTTCCGCCAGTTCCATGGCGCTCATGGAGGCACCGTTTCCCAGAAGAGCAGGGGCAATGGGTTCAATTTGTTTTAGTCCGCTCGACAGGATTTTTTCATCAATATCGGCAACGGCCTGGCGATGCTCCCTGACCAGATTACTCAATTCTTCGCATTGAATGTTTAATTTCGCAGGATCGGATTTTCCGGCAATGGTGGCCAGCAGCTGTACAGCGGTTTCCAGTTGCTTTAAGCCCTGGCGTTCATTAGTTAACAGGCTGATGGTCAGGTCACGCACGGACGCCGGTATTTGTTCACGCAACGCCGTTAAAGCGGATTCTCCACTGGACGTTACCAATACACGGCGGCCCGTGGCCAGGTAATGACTGATGATGTTGGCAATAGTATGAGTTTTTCCCGTCCCGGGCGGTCCCTGCACAACCAACCCATAATGGTTTTCCAGGCGCTTGATGATTTCCACCTGCGCATCGTTATAGGGCTTGGGAAAATACAGGTCGTTCTCATCCATGGCCGGCGGTGGTTCGGCGTTGGCAAGTTCTTTTTTCTTGTTTGACAACGGCTCCACCAGGCGGCGTGTTGGTGCCGGCAGCCGATCTTCATCGAGTTTTTCCACCTGCGCGATAAAACGCCCAATATCCTGCAACAAGGGAGTTGTGCTTCGCGGGCGAGCGTAAATACACCACGAATCGGATACGATTAGCTCTTCACTGATTTGCGGTAGGCTCATGGCGCTGTCAGAGCGAATGTCCGGCCAGTAGCTTCCACTTTCATGTAATTGCGCGGCGGCATAGCGGAGCAACGGCTCGTAGCTGTCTTTGACAAACGGCGAATATTCCAGGTCTTCGGCATGCTCCTGAAAAAACTGCTTGTCGTAACGCAGCAAGGGTTCGACACCGGGATTGTCCATGGCAAAGAAAGGTCCCAGCGACATCTTGCGTTCAATATTTCGCGGGCGAATCAATATGGCGCCATTTTTTTTATCCAGTTCTATTTCGACCAGTTGCTCAATAATGGGATAGTCTATTTTTTGGCCGTTTCTTTCGCAACGTGCCATACCCATCCCCCAAACCAGCTCCAGGGGTTGGTCATCACCTTGCGCTTCGAGACTCTGTTGGATATTAAAGAAGGCATCATAAAGCTTGATGGTTTTACGCTTGGGCCGTTCCTTTTTCGCCCAGTTGTGCCAGGTTGTATTGATGTATTCGTCTATTTTCGCGCGTACATCAGGCAGCGACTCCAGGCGCAGTTGCACATCCTTCAAAATCAACTGACGTTGGGTTTCGTGCATGGAACTTTGCACATCATCCTCGCTCACCACCCCGCTTTGCACCAGTTTCATGGATTCGTTTTCAGGGAGCGTCTTTACCAGGGTTTCCTTGACCTTTACCGGTTGTTCCGGATCATTACTCACACTCACCCACTCCCGGATATCGCCGGGTACTTCCGGATGCCGTGTGCGTTTCAACCTTTCGATCCGCAACCACACCGCCAGTCCTTCGTCATCGACATCATTAAAATGCACCCCGGCGCAATCAATAAGCTGAGACTGCGTTACAAGGAACTGATTATAGTCGGCAATGGTAAAGGCCGGTTCCTGGTTAATTTCGCCGAGCCGGTGGACATATTCCAATAGTTCCTTGATGCGACGTGTTACGCTATTACCAAAAAGTTTCATAATAATGTTGATGACTATTTATACGTTATTGAAAATTATAAGTTATGGAAAAACTGACGGCCCCCGGCATTGTTCTGCCGGTAAATGATATGCCGATAAACGACACTAAAATGATTTGACCGCATCCCGCCACTGAACACACCCGTGCCCACATCATTAACGTTAGAATGCGGACCACGGCGAGATACGCACGAAACAGCTTCCGGGAATACACTCCACAGGGCAGGTATCGACAGCCTTCCTAATAATGTACGAGTTCTTAAGTATGCGTCAAATATAGGCTAATTATCAACCAATTAGAGAGAGCCGGCTAGACCGAAGCATTTTTTAATCGTGTACTTTCAAGGAGTTACAATTATGAAGAAAATCGTATAATTCGACCCACCTTTATTACGTAGGACTGAATGCGACTTAATCGACGATGCGGTTTTGCAATACGCCCCCTCTTTCCTGAAAACGTTGCCCGGCCCGTTTTGCCTTCCATTACGCACTTTATATAAGCGCACGCGCTATCGGTTCCAGAACATGTTGATTGCCACACTCAGAAGACTCTGG
>JASFOJ010000178.1:0-9782 GCA_050116575.1 Gammaproteobacteria bacterium
ATCGAACCAGCCGTTACTTTCTTTTTGTACTTGCCAGGCTTTGTCCCAGCTTTGCGGGTGGCCGATGCGAATGGCTGTGGCCACGGTATCGGGATTATCCACCATTTCACCCCGCAAAAACGGCGCGGCGCCGCTGGCCTGGTAGCCCACCATCACCGGCCGGTTGTTTACGATACCGTGCTGGTGATATTCCGAGTACCCCATCCAGTGGGCGGTGATATTGCCGGCGTTGCCCACGGGAATGCAGTGGTAATCCGGTGCGCTACCCAGTTCTTCCAGAATTTCAAAAGCCGCGGTTTTCTGCCCCTGCAGACGGAACGGATTGATGGAATTGACGATGGTCACCGGCGCGCTTTCGGCCACTTCCTTGACCAGCCGCATGCCGTCATCAAAGTTACCCTTGATCTGGATAACCGTCGCGCCGTGCATCATGGCCTGCGCCAGTTTACCCATGGCGATCTTGCCTTCGGGAATAAGTACAAACGCGGTAATGCCGGCGCGCGCGGCATAGGCGGCTGCGGCCGCAGAAGTGTTGCCGGTGGATGCGCAGATAATGGCTTTGCTGCCCTCTTCCACGGCCTTGGTCACCGCCATGGTCATGCCGCGGTCTTTGAAGGAACCGGTGGGATTAAGCCCTTCGTATTTGACGTAAATATCCGCTTCGTTGTCCAGAGACGCGGGAATCTGATGCAAACGGATCAACGGCGTATTACCTTCACCCAGGCTGATAATGCGCGTGTCATCATGAACCGGCAGACGGTCACGGTACTTGTTAATCAGGCCGGTGTAGCGTTCTCGAAAGGGCATGTTGTTACCTCATACTTTTTATTTATTGGTGGGGACAGATCTATTTTTCAGCATCTTGCGAGCATAAGATTCGTACTGACGAAGAAAAATAGATCTGTCCCCTTCGGTTGTCCCCTTTGATCTAACGTGCCAGTTGCTCCATGCGGATGCGAGTCACCTGGCTTCGAATAAACTCCAGTGCTTCGATTTCCTTGATCGCCTGGTTCATGCTGCCTTCCATAACGTTATGGGTCAGCATAATAATGGTCGCCGTGCGGTCTTCGGTGTTGAAACTGCCGGCCGGTTCGCGCTGGATCATGGCTTCAATGCTGATATCACGCTCGCCCAGGATACGGGTAATGTCTGACAGCACACCGGGCTTATCGGCGGCATGCATTTTCAGATAGTAAGCCGTGGTAACCTCTTCCATGTCGAGGATAGGCAGGTCGCTCAATTGATCGGGTTGGAATGCCAGGTGCGGCACGCGGTTTTCCGGATCCGCGGTGAGCATGCGCACCACGTCGATAATGTCCGCCACTACCGCCGAGGCCGTGGCATCGGCACCAGCGCCGGCACCATAGTAAAGCGTGGGGCCAACGGCGTCGCCTGTGACCAGCACCGCATTCATGACGCCATCCACGTTGGCGATTAAACGCCGTTCCGGAATCAGGGTGGGATGGACCCGCATTTCGATACCTTTATCGGTGCGCTTGGCGATCCCCAGGTGTTTGATGCGGTAACCCAGCTCTTCGGCGTATTCCACGTCTTCGCGGGTTATCCTGGTAATGCCTTCGGTGTAGACCTTATCGAACTGCAACGGAATACCAAAGGCGATAGAGGCCAGGATGCTGAGTTTGTGAGCGGCATCAATGCCTTCCACGTCAAAAGTGGGATCGGCTTCCGCGTAACCCAGGCGCTGGGCTTCGGCCAGCACATCTTCAAAGTTGCTGCCCTTGTCTCGCATTTCGGTGAGGATAAAGTTGCCGGTGCCATTGATAATGCCCGCCAGCCATTCGATGTTGTTACCGGCCAGGCCTTCTCGCACCGCCTTGATGATGGGAATACCACCGGCCACCGCCGCCTCGAACGCCACCATGACGCCCTTGGCCTGGGCGGCGGCAAAAATTTCGTTACCATATTTGGCAATGAGCGCCTTGTTGGCGGTGACCACGTGTTTGCCGTTGGCGATGGCGCGCATCACCATATCGCGGGCCAGGGTTTCGCCGCCGATCAATTCCACGATAATTTGCACTTCAGGATCGTCGACAACCTGCTGCGGATCGGTGGTGAGTTTGATGTTGTCCGTGTTGCAGATGCGGGGCTTGTTCAGGTCACGGGCGGCGGCGTGGGTTACGTCAATACCGCGGCCGGCGCGACGGGTAATTTCCTCGGCATTTTTCGATAACACATTGACCGTGCCGCCCCCGACGGTGCCCAACCCCAATAATCCCACTTTAACCGGTTCCACTTGTTCTATCTCCTGACTTTACGTAATGGGGACAGATCTATTTTTTCAGCATGTACTGATCGCAGTATTCCTTCGTGATCAAAAAATAGATCTGTCCCCGTCGGCTTGTCAACCTGACGGCTGTAACTTATCCTTTCGGAACATGTCCCGGATGCCGCGAATTGCCTGCCGGGTACGGTGTTCATTTTCGATGAGGCCAAACCGAACATAACCGTCGCCGTATTCCCCGAAGCCGATGCCCGGTGAGACCGCCACCTTGGCGTCGTGCAACAGCTTCTTGGCGAATTCCAGCGATCCCATGTGCCTGTAATGCCCCGGTATCGGCGCCCACACAAACATGGTGGCCTTGGGTTTTTCCACCTGCCAGCCGATACTGTTCAATCCGTCACACAGGACATTGCGACGCTTGCAATACATGTCCCGGATTTCGGTGACACACTCCTGAGGCCCTTCCAGCGCGGCGATGGCCGCCACCTGGATGGGGGTGAACATGCCGTAGTCCAGGTAGGACTTGATCTTGGCCAGCGCGTCCACCAGCAGCTCGTTACCGCACATGAAACCCACCCGCCAGCCGGGCATATTATAGCTTTTTGACAATGTGTAAAACTCCACCGCCACTTCTTTTGCCCCGGGGACCTGTAGAATGGACGGCGGCTGGTAGCCGTCGAAGACAATATCCGCGTAGGCCAGATCATGAATGACCCAGATTTCGTTTTCACGGGCGATGGCCACCACTTTTTCGAAAAATTCCAGGTCAACGCACTGGGTAGTGGGATTGCTCGGAAAATTCAATACCAGCATTTTGGGATTGGGCCAGGTGTTCTTGATCGCCTGCTCCAGTTCCCCGAAAAAGTCGTCGCCGGGATTGATGGGCACATGGCGGATATCCGCCCCGGCAATTACAAAACCATAGGGATGAATGGGATACGACGGATTGGGCACCAGCACCGTGTCACCGTGTCCCACGGTAGCTAACGCCAGGTGCGCCAGGCCTTCCTTGGAACCGATGGTGACAATGGCCTCCTTGTCCATGTCCAGATCCACGTCAAAACGGGTCTTGTACCAGTTGCAGATGGCGCGGCGCAGCCGGGGAATTCCCCTGGAGACGGAGTAGCGGTGGGTATCCTTACGCTGGGCCACTTCCACCAGCTTATCCACAATATGGGCCGGGGTGGGCTGGTCCGGATTACCCATCCCAAAGTCGATAATATCCTCGCCACGGGATCGCGCTTCAGCCTTCAACTGGTTTACAATATTGAATACGTAGGGTGGTAAACGCTTTATGCGGGGAAAATCGTTAATCAAGTTGCTGCCTGCTCATTATCGTATCAGTTTGTTAAATGACGTCATGACTTTAATTTAAAGGGCACTAACAGTACTCACTGCTCAAATTCCTGTCAATCGACGATGCAAACTTTAAGCCCCGCTGACCGGACACTAGCGTCCCCACGATCGCGGCATTGAAGTGACGGAGACAATCATGCAATTCAGCCAGGAACTCAGCTATGCATCCTACACCATCCGCGCGTACTCGGAGGGTGAAATCAGCATCGTGTCGCCTTTTGACCAATCAGCGACAGAACGGGAAACGCCGATGGAAGAAGTGCTGACAGAAAGTTTTATTATGACACCCCAGCGACTGATTCGGAACTGGCCACCGCAGTCCGTGGGGGAAATTTGTGCGGAACATCTCCAAACCGTCGAACACTTAAGTCCGGAAGTATTGATTATTGGCTCCGGTGTGACGCTGGAATTCCCGGACTTTGGCCTGACGACGGAATTGATGGAAAAAGGCATCGGCGTTGAAGTGATGGACACCGCGGCGGCCTGCCGGACCTATAACGTGTTAATGCACGAGGGACGGAAAGTGGCACTGGCGTTGGTGATTTAAAACGCATTAGATCGATCGCCTGCAAGCAGGCTCCTACGCACGAAAAAACCACGGTGATGAATGTTGGGGTAGGAGCCGGCCCTGCTGGCGATCAAGCATCGCCGATACTTCCCACCCTGCCCGGTTACCGGTGGCTTATCAGATCACGATGTGTCCTGCATGAATTAACGTATCACGCACGAACAAAACACCTTGGTGCAGAACACCCTTTAATCGCCTGCAAGCAGGCTCCTACCCACCACCAAACCACGGTGGTGAATTTGGGGGAGTAGGAGCCAATAGTGAAAATAGAAATGATGTGGCTTGCCGAACGACGTGATATCCAAAAGCCGATACCGCGGCTACTTCAAAATGTTATCCACCGAATAGCCTTCACGCTCCATAATTTCCCGCAGCCGCTTTAACGCCTCCAGCTGAATCTGCCGCACCCGTTCGCGGGTGACACCCAGCTCGTTACCCACTTCTTCCAGCGTGGCCACTTCACGGCCGTGCAAACCAAATCTGTGTTCCACCACTTCGCGTTGTTTGTCGTTCAGTTGAGACAGCCACAGTTCGAGGCAACTTTGAATATCCTCGTCCTGCAACAACACCGCGGGGTCCACGTTTTGTTCGTCAGGGATGGCATCCAGGATCGACTTGTCACTGTCGCGGCCCAGGGGCACATCAACGGAGGTAACGCGTTCGTTCAAACCCAGCATGTGCTTGACGTCCTCGATGGGTTTGTCGAGCATTTCGGCGATTTCTTCGGCGCTGGGTTCGTGATCCAGCTTCTGTGACAGGTGCCGGGCGGCGCGCAAATAGATATTGATTTCCTTGACCACGTGAATGGGCAAACGGATAGTCCGCGTCTGATTCATGATGGCCCGTTCAATGGTTTGGCGTATCCACCACGTGGCGTAAGTGGAAAAACGAAATCCCCGCTCCGGGTCAAACTTTTCCACGGCGCGGATCAAGCCCAGATTGCCTTCCTCGATGAGGTCCAGCAACGCCAGCCCGCGATTGAGATAACGGCGTGCGATTTTCACTACCAGGCGCAAATTGCTTTCGATCATGCGTTTGCGCGCATCGTCACTGCCCTTGGCGATTTGCCGGGCGTAGTGTACTTCTTCTTCCGCCGTTAACAGGGGTGAGAAACCGATTTCACTGAGGTAGAGCCGGGTAGCGTCCAGGTCGCGTTCACTGACCTCGCCCCGCGCGTAACTTACCTTTTCTTCAACCTCTTCGACTTCCTGCTCAACTTCTTCAGCGTCATCAGAGACGGCAAATTCGCCATCGTCCCCGTCCAAATCATCATTTTCGCTGGATTTATTGAGATTATTTTTTAACTTCACATCTTCGTCCTGATTAGCCATGTCCGCTGAAACTTACCTTTTTAATGCTTTTTAGTTGTTGTTATCTGTTAATTAATAACAGCCCCAGTTCAACTATTGTCATTACTGCATTTTTTTTGGCAGATACTTTAATGGATCGACCGGTTTGCCATTTCGTCTAATCTCAAAGTGCAATTTTGTGGTGTTGGTCCCGGTACTGCCCATTTCCGCGATGATTTGGCCGGCTTTTAACCGCTCCCCTTCCTTCACCAGCAGGCGCTTATTATGCGCATACGCACTAAGAAACGTCTCGTTATGTTTAACGATGATAAGCTTTCCATAGCGGTTAAGTCCACCTCCACTGTAAACAACTTGCCCTGGGGCCGCAGAATAGACCGGCTGGCCCATATTGCCCGCCACATCCACCCCCTGTTTGCCGGGCGTGCGGGCATTGAAGGTCTGGACCAGTTTGCCTCCCCGGGTCGGCCATTGCCATGCAATAGGCTGTGAGGCAGATATACCTTGCGACGCTTCGCCCGTGGTACCTGTTAGCGACTTTGCAACAGACTGTTTATCGGCGTGGGGGCTCGAAACTTTATTAGTATGAGCATGATTTTTCGGCCGTAAGGCCTTATTATTTATACTTTTTTCGACAACCGCCACCTGCGACCGGGGCGGTATAACCCGCAGGCGTTGCCCTTTTCGGATTATGTAAGGTGAATGAATATTGTTCCATTTTGCCACTTCCTTGTAGTCGTGGCCGTAGGCCCAGCTAATGGAATACAACGTCTCCCCCGGTTCGACGATGTGATAGATTTGGCTGCCGCACCCCTGCAACAGAAGGATAATGATAAGTAAGTAAAGCGGGAAAAGAAACGGGTAACCGGGGAATCGCCAACGAATAACGCTATGTCGTTTTGGTACGGGTGGCCGAAACCGTTCGCGGTGACCGATGAGCCGGCATAGAAATTGGAAAATCCGATGGCGAACACAGATTTTGGGGGCGTGGCGGCACAAACCACCCTCGCATTCACCGGCAAACAGGCCCGCAACAGGTCGAAAGGACATTGATAAACACACGTGATTTCACAATGTTGTACAGGACATTATCACGAAAACCGGTACCAAACAAAAACCACCACCACCAGTACCACCACGACCCAGCCAACGCGATCAACGTATTGTCGCATGGCCAGATCCATGCGTTCGCCGCCCCACGCCATGAGCCCCGCCACGATAAAAAACCGCCCGCCACGGCCGATAGCCGAGGCAATGAGAAAAGGCACAAACGTCATGGCCACCACGCCTGCGGCAATCGTGAACAATTTGTAGGGAATCGGTGAAAAACCGGCCAAAAAAACCACCCACACACCGTATTCCTTAAACCATTCCACCGCAAGATGGTACTTGTCCATATAGCCGGCCTTTTCCAGCAGTGGCTGCACCATGTCAAAGGCAAACATGCCAATGGCATAACCCAATGCGCCACCGAGCACCGAAAACAGGGTGGTAAGCGCCGCCAGACGCCAGGCTTTTTTGGTATCCGCCAGCGCCATGGGAGCCAGCATGACATCAGGTGGAATGGGGAAAAACGACGACTCGGCGAAACTCAATCCGGCGAGATACCATTTGGCGTGGCGATGAACCGACCAACGCATAACCCGTTCATAGAGGGAAGAAAAAAGTTGCACGGTGATTTTCTATATTTATGCTGCTAATACAATGGTTCTAATTCAATTGTGAATTGTGAAAAGTAAAATGACTGGATCAAAGCAGGCCCGCCTGGTAAACCTGACTGCACAACCAATGGATACTCGTTAGTTTTGTCATAGCAATTCGCAATTAACCAGCGATTCACTATTCAACTTGTAACTTATCCGCTGCTAAATGGTACCACCTATCATCGGCACAAAGCTGACGGAATTTAATATTTCCCGTTCAAAGCCGGTTTCGGTACGGGTTATCAGGACCAGGTCCTGTTGGCCACTTTTGCCCACCGGCGTCACCAGCCGTCCCCCGATCTGCAGTTGCTGTAACAGGCTTTTCGGTATCTCAACCGGCGCCGCGGTAACAATAATGCCGTCAAACGGTTCGTGTTCTACCCAACCTGTATTACCGTCACTGTGATAAGCCCGGATATTGCGGCGGCCCAATTCAATAAAACGCCTGCGCGCCTGCATCAACAGTGGCTCGATGCGTTCAACCGTATAAACGGTGCCCGCGAAAAATGACATTACGGCCGCCTGGTAGCCGGAACCGGTGCCCACTTCCAGGACCTTTTCCAGTGAACCGGTTTCCACCAGCGCTTCGGTCATACGCGCCACGATATAAGGTTGAGAAATCGTTTGCCCGTAACCAATGGGCAACGCGGTATCTTCGTAGGCGCGGCTGGCAAGGGCCTCATCGACAAAGATGTGCCGCGGTAATTGGCGAATGACATCCAGCACCGATGGATTACCTATACCCTGTTCTTCGAGCCGTTTGACCAGCCGCTCGCGGGTACGTTGCGAGGTCATGCCTATGCCCCGGTGGCGCGCGTTCATTGTGATAACACTCCCCCTTAACTCTCCCCGATTATCGGTTTTATTCTTTATTCGCCCCGCAGCCAGTTGGCGACGCTGTCGAGCGCGCTGTATTGCGTCAAATCCACATGGATCGGCGTGATGGATACAGCGTTATTATTGATCGCGAAAAAATCCGTCCCCGGTCCGGCGTCTTCTTCACCGCCCACAGGACCCACCCAGTAAATGGGCCTTCCACGGGGATCCTGGGAGCGCACCACCGGTTCGGATTTATGCCGCCGTCCCAGCCGGGTTGCTTCAAATCCTGTTATTTGCGCCCAGGGCACATCCGGTACATTAACGTTAAGTATAGTATCCGCAGGCAATGGATGGTGCTGTAATTTTTCGAATAAGTTGATAGCGACTTTGGCAGCGGTTTCATAATGCTGTAATTGTTCACCGGCCAACGACAAAGCCATGGCGGGCAACCCAAGAAAACGGCCTTCCATTGCCGCCGCCACCGTCCCGGAATAAATCACGTCGTCACCCATATTGGAACCCGCATTAATACCGGCGATCACCATATCCGGTTCATCATCCAGCAAACCGGTAATGGCCAGATGCACACAGTCGGTGGGCGTACCATCCACACTGATAAAACCGTTATCCGCGGTTTGGGGACGCATCGGCGCATCCAGCGTCAGGGAATTACTGGCGCCGCTGCGGTTGCGGTCAGGCGCAACAACACTGATTTTAACACCGGGAACGGATTGCAATGCGTTGGCGAGAATTTTAAGCCCCGGCGCTTGATAGCCGTCGTCATTGCTGAGTAAGATGTACATGCAGGATCTGATGATTTACCAAATCATTTTGTTGGAGTTTGTATCCACCCCGGGAACATAAACTATTCATTTGAAACTATTTGTGCCTGCGCCGGATTATACGCGAAACCGCCGCCAACTCACACAAGTTTATATCAATCTTTGTTACAGTATAATGCTGTTTTAAACCATTGGACGTAAATTCAACTTTTTGAGCACCGCCGCGCCGGAATATTTGTCGGTATTGCGTTGCGACACGAGTATCATGGCACACCATAATTCTTCTGATGACGATGATGACGCCGGCTTGTTCCGAAACATGATGGACGGCGTCAAACCATTATCGCAGGATAAAATCGACCCCGACAGCGCACCCAAAACCGCCAAACCTAAAAAAGCCGAACAACGCGAGCACAAACCCATCGTCTTTGGCGAACATGAATACCTGGCTCCCGTTGCCGCCGATGCCATCCTGTCGTTCGCCCACAGCGGTGTCCAGCCGAAAGTCATCAGCAAACTGAAAAAAGGCCAAATCGTCGTGGAACGCAAAATCGACCTGCACGGCTCTACCGTCAGCCAGGCCGGCGCCAAATTACAACACGCATTGGATATGGCCATTGCCGATCAGCAACGTTGTGTACTGGTGGTGCATGGCCGGGGTAAAGGTTCATTCGACAACAAACCGGCCATAAAAACCCACGTCAACCAATGGTTGCGCGACTCGCCCAATGTCATCGCCTTTCACAGCGCGCCGCCACATCACGGCGGGACGGGCGCGGTTTATGTTTTGTTGAAACGGCAGCGGGATGAATGATCCACGGGTAGCGATCAACGCTCAAAGGTGTGCGGTGCACACCCTACCCAACAACCCACCTGGCGAGAGGAAACGGCAACGTGAAAAATGAGTCCCGGCCTGTAGGTTGTGGTGAACACCGCGAACCGCAACAAACAAGATACCCATTGGGTACGGCCTTTGGTAGGGTGAGCACTGCTCACCTGTCGAGC
>JASFOJ010000179.1:0-9769 GCA_050116575.1 Gammaproteobacteria bacterium
ACCGTAGCGGCACCGGTTACCGGTACTTCGAGATTTGGGTTGTCAGGGTCATCCGAATCAATGGCCAACGTCGTGGTTTGCGTGCCTGTTGCAACCGGCGTGAATGTGAGGCCGATCGTACAGCTTTCACCGCTGCTCAAGGCCACGGTATTGTTGCATGGGTTTGTGCCAGCCGTAAGGTCGAGCACATAGTTTGTGGTATCGGATAGGACGATTGAACTGACGTTTAATACATTGGTGCCAAGATTCGCGATAGTGATTTCCTGTGGAATTGAACTGTTGCCTACCACGGTTTGTCCGAAGTCAATGGTGGTCGGTGATACATCAATATTTGCGCCGGTTCCGGCAGTTAGTGTGTTATCAAACCGAGCCACAATAGCTGTGTTACCGCCGGGAAAATCCGCCATCGCGCCGTCGGCCGTACCGGGAAAATTATCGGAGTCCGTGAAGCCGGTTATGTAAATGTCGCCAGTTGTGGGGTGAATCGCCAATTCGCTGATTGCTTCACTGCCATCGCCCCCAATATAACTCGCCTGATTCAGCGTGGTGAGATCATTACTGAGCCTAGCGATAAACCCATCCTCCCCGTTGACAGTGGTTTGGTAGCCGCCACTGGTGCCGGAGAAGTCATCAGAGTCGGTAAATCCGGTAGCGTATACTTCCTTTGAAGTGGGATGAATCTCCAGCCCAAAAATATAGTCCGTGCCGGTTCCCCCCAGATAGGTGGATTGTATAAAGTTGGTCAGGTTCCCATTGACACTGGTGACAAAACCCATTCTTGCGCCGGTGGTATTGGTTGGCTGAAAGCCGTCTGTTGTCTGGGGTAAATCCGTTGATGTTGTGCCCCCGGCGACAAAAATTTCGGTGTTGTTGGTATCGGGGTGGATGGCGATATCAAAAGCCTGATCGTTTTGCGTTCCACCCAAATAGGTCGCCTGGCGCAGCGTTTTCAAATCAGATGAATAACGGGCAACAAACGCATCAAAATATGTATTGTCGGCGTGTGATTCCTGCGCTCCGCCCGCCGTTCCGGGCAGATTGCTGGAATGTGTTTGTCCAGTAACAAAAATATCACCGGATTGCGGATCAATGTCCATGGCCCACACGTTGTCGTCGTTGGATCCGCCGAGATAAGTGGTCTGCTTAAGGGTTGTCAAGTCACCGCTAAACTGTGCGATAAATGCTTCGGCCACGCTGACAGGGGAGTTGGAGTTTTCCTGGGCACCGCCGGTGGTCGACGGCAAGTCACTGGATAATCCGTTACCCGCGATATAAACGTCGCCGCTTGTCGGGTGGACTTCCACGGCATTGGCTGCTTCGACATCTGACCCGCCGAAATAGGTGCTTTGATAGAGCGTTGTGAGATCACTGTTTAGACGAGCGACAATCGCGTCATTGGCGCCCCCTGGCGGGGATTCAATGGCACCGCCCGAGGTGCCTGGAAAATCACTGGATTGTGTTGAGGCAGTAATATACACATCGCCAGCGCCTGAAATAGCAAGTCCGTCGCGTAAAAAAGACGACAGGCCTTCACTGGCGCTGCCACCTAAAAAAGTTACTTGCTCCAGGTCCGTTAATGTCGCATTTAGCCGGGCGATAAATAAATCCGTGTTGCCGGATAAGGCGCTTTGTACACCATTGCTAGTGCTTGGAAAGTCGTCAGATGAGGTATATCCAGCGATGTAAATTTTACCGGAGCCGGGGTGGATTGCCACGCTATAGGCCTGGTCATCACCAGTGCCACCCAAGTAGGTCGCTTTAAGCAGCGGATCGATAATCACCGGCAGTGCGGGATCGTAGTGACCCAATTTGAAACCATATTGTTTCTTATTCGGTGCGTACACCACTTTAATTGGGTGCTTGCTGCCATTTTTGTATTGCCAGGCGACAGGCTTGCTGAATTCGAGGTTGCCAATACCCGTGACAATTTTCAGGGAGCCCGATTGCGTAGGTGACAGCTTGTCGGCGCCTTTTACTTTTATTTTTATGGAGCCAGGATCTGCTCCGGGGGCGACGGTAAATATTTTTTCGACGCCATTACTTTTGGCCAGCAATATAACGCGAATACCCGGCCATGCCTCACCCAGATTGACGAACTTATAAGCGGGTATATTGGTGCGCCATTTCGCGGGATCGTCACCAATAAAGTAATTGATCCGCGAGGGCGATTTTTGTTGAGCCCTGGGTAGCGGTATTGCATTAACCAGTGTTTCAGTCAAAGCCAGACTGTTGGACGTTTCAAGCGCGCCTGGAGTCGACTTTCGGGTTTTTCTCAGCGCATATATTAATTCCCCTTTATGAGTGACATAGGCGGTACCGGAAAAAGTCTTGGCATAAAATGCCACTCTATGATCCATCTGGCCACTGTTAGCGATAAAGGGCAAGGTCAGCGACGAAACTTTCGGTGTAGTGTGAAGTTTATCCGGTGGCGAACCCTTGGTGCTCTGGGGCGTTAAAATTACCGTCGTTGTGGCCAAAATGACATAAGCAATGAAAATGACTGATAAATGGTGCCTAGGCTGGGTGTGAATTTTCATTGTCCACTACCTGTATAGTGTGACTGGTTGGTTTTGCCGTGCGGTTTATGTTTTCTAATTACTTATAAGTTGAACGCCTGGATTTAGTGTTATGCAAGCTATACATACTTTTATTATCATACTTGTCCGAAGTACCCATTGATTGCAGTCAACGAATCCACCTCTGGCTAATTTTCTAACGGCATGTCATCGGAAAGGATTAGCTATTCATCATTGGCAATTGTCTGGGTAGAAAGGTCACCTAGACTCTATTCCGCAAGGTGAAATATCATAATGCAATTGTGGAGCTATAGTGTTTTATATTTTCTAGGTATAAATACTTATAGAATAATGTCGCGCGCATGCGTGTTAACGCTTTGGCGGTAAAAAATCGTGCCACATTTTTCTTGTTAACTTAAAAGGCTTCATTATCTAAAAAGACAGGACAAAGTATTTTGATCTTTGATGCACGGTTATTGATCCGAATCATCGAATTTTCTCCACAATTGAGTACTATATAATCGTAAATTTTTTCTGGTGTCAGGTGGCTTTACTTATCTATGAAGAGAGTGAGACTTACATCAGTCCGTTCGTGAGGAGAAAATGTCATGAACAGGAAAGCGCTGACAAGGTTGTTTGGGGTGGCATTGGCTGGGTTTATTGTTTCGGCTCCGGCTAATGCGACAGTGTTCTCGATTGATTCCTTTGCGGTTTACCGGGATGAGTCGCTGTTTTTCTATGATGATTTTAACGATGGTATTGTGCCACCCTCGGCGGGCGGCTGGACATATCCCAGCCAACAGGTGGCAGAGTACAGTACTATAGGTGATCCCGGCCCGGAAATGGGAGGCAAGCTGGCGTTGGATACGTCGCGCGGATTCGCAAAAAGCAGCGAGGTCACTGGCGACGCGCTACTGGTGCAGCGGAATCGGCTAAGGACCAATACCAATAGTGATCCAACTAGCGGGCTTAAATTAAACCATGACATTGTAGTTTATGGCGTTTTTGATTTTATCGCTCCCGAACTCAACAATGAACGCTACAGCATCCGGCTCACCGATTTTCAAACCGAGTACGCGGCAGCAAATGACAATGTTGATGTCTCCGTGCGGCGTGACGGTGATGGTGTGCTGTCGGTGGCGTTACGTCAGGCCGATTTTGATGCCGGGACCATGAACGTTCTGGACCAGGTTTTGCTGACAGACGATGATTTTTTGAATTACGACCAGATTGTACTTGGCCTGTTTACCGATGGGGAAAGTCACGATGTCCACGGTGGCTACTCACTGGTGGGTGAGGATGGCGCAACGGATTTTATGTATTTTGATGGCGTTGGTAATATTTTTAATGACGAGGTATGGACCCGGGCGGCCTTTATCGCCAGCCAGCATGTTGTCGGTGGTGTGCCGGAGCCGGCCAGTATTGCATTAGTAATGCTGGGGCTGGCGGGTTTTGGATTCGGTCGCGTGAAAATTGGATCAATAGCCAGGGCGTAGTAAAAAATAAGTTGCGACGAAAGTTGAAAAATTGAGGTGACACGGGTGGTTGTAGGGCTTATTGGTAGCAAAGTGGATCGCTACTTTAAGCTCGCAAATTATAAACTGTAGTTAAAGTAGAAAGAGGAGTTAAAGCGTGTGGTGTGGATAGCATTTGCGCCGCACGTTTTGCATGGCGAAGAGGAAAAGCAGGGGGCTAAGTATAGGAAAGTTTGACCCATTGCGGTTGCCGACCGTGATTGGCATTGACAGCAGCAAGCTGCATTCAACCGTATCAGCCATCCAGCAATTAGCGTCTCCATAACCTGGTCTGCGTATGCTGTATTTAAAAAAAATGTTACGGTGAACACAATATGGATTTGCAATAAAAACTGTTGGCCCTTTTTATCCTTCCAGGCGTTTGGCTTTTACCGGCGAAACCAACTGGTTCGCGTTCATGATGCATAATCCTGAGTCAGGAACACACGCTTAAGGTATATTTGTACAAATCAATAACCTCCTGCTTGTTTAGAAATCCCACCGCCAAAATCGTGCAAACCACCAAGATATAAACCAATTTCATAAAATTATCGCTCTTTAAAAACTCAACCATGACCTGTCTCCTTTTGCAGTCGCCCATGGTGCGACCGGTGAAGTCGAACTGTACGACAACCCTGGTAATAATTAGTAAGAACGTGAATCGGGTACTGCGGGTAAAGCGATGGTAAACGATGCAAGAAGAAAAATTGTTGGCTGCGATACTAGCCGGGCGATGTCCCCAAATCAAGGTAATTATTGCATTTTTTAAATGCCAATAAAGTGTCTCTGCCGGTCACCCATGTATTGTGGTGTTTTTACAGTTATCACCGGTAACATTGGTGTGCATCCAGTGTCAGGTAAGGTTATATGTTGCCCAATGACTGCTTTCCAAATATATCTAATATATACTATTTTACTGGGTTATCACCATGAGATAGCTCATGATCTACGCATAAAGCCGGTATTGGCGCCAGGGTGTGATGGTATAGCTCAGGTTGCGTATATACGAGTAAATCCCGGTTTCCGGTTTTTGCGCCGTTTTCTGAGGCCATATAGAATCCTACGGTTCGATAACATATAAATGGATAATTTACTATTATGCAATTGGTAACCTTTATAGAATCCCAGGCGGAGCCCAAAACGCCGCGCACCGGTTTGCTGGTGCGTTCATCCGCTGAGGTGGTCGATTTTGCCAGGCTGGCGACTGATTTGCCGAAAAACATGCTCGACCTGATCGCGCTGGGTGATTCCGCGTTACCGGCGATGAACCGGGCGATACGCAGTGGCTCGGCGCGCTTGCCGCTGTCGGAAGTGGAACTTCTGGCGCCGATTCCTCAGCCGGTGCGTAATATCCTGTGTGTCGGTAAAAATTATCCGGATCATGTCAAGGAAATCCAATCCGTGGCTGCCTCGGCAAAAGATAATATGGGCAAAGCGCCCGATAGTCCGATTATTTTTACCAAGGCAACATCGTCAGTTATCGGTCCCGGTGCCAGCATACCAGCCTGGCTCGATGACACGGCGTCGGTGGACTATGAGGGCGAACTGGCGGTTGTTATTGGTCAGGGCGGCCGTGGTATTGCGCGAGACCAGGCGATGCAGCATATCTACGGATACACCATTATTAATGATGTGACGTCACGGCGTTTGCAAAAGCAGCATCAGCAATGGTTTATTGGCAAAAGCCTCGATGGCTTTTGCCCCATGGGTCCGTGCCTGGTGACTAGGAATGAAGTGCCGGACGTAACCGCGCTGCATGTGCAGACTCGTATTAACGGGGAACTGCGTCAGGACGGGTACGTCAGGGATATGCTTTTTGATATCCCCACGCTGATAGCCACCCTGTCAAAAGGTATGACGCTGATGATCGGTGATATTATTGCCACCGGGACACCGGCTGGTGTCGGCATGGGCTTTCAACCGCCAAAATTTCTGCGCAATAGTGACAAAGTTGCAATTACCATTGAGCCCGTCGGTACTCTCGAAAACACCGTGGAATGATCAGTAAACCCCATCATCGACGCCGGTGTCATAACGATTTGTCTTGTCACATGCTAACAGGCCGGTTGCCCGTTTAGCCGAAACACTGGTGGCAACGTGCAGAGTTGTGCAATCACGGATAACATGGTTAAGTAAATTGGACGGCGGACAATGACCGGTCAATGTTTTCACCGTTGCTGATTACGTCTATTATTAAAGGAATCAATTAAAAAAATAACTTATTTTTATGGTT
This sequence comes from Gammaproteobacteria bacterium, assembly GCA_050116575.1. Classification (GTDB taxonomy): domain Bacteria; phylum Pseudomonadota; class Gammaproteobacteria; order SZUA-152; family SZUA-152; genus JAKEGK01. Next base: position 6,264 of record JASFOJ010000179.1, read on the forward strand.
GCGTTTCTGGGTCGCACAATCTGGCTTTTGTGGTGTTGGATCGAACTGGCGGTCTTTACCCTGCTATTGTATGTGCTGGCCTGGATGCCGCGCGTGCTGACACGTCCTTATTACCATAACTTGTTTCGTGTCTGGTGTGCTTTTTTTGTGCGTGCCCTGGGCGTGGATTTACGCTTGCATGAAAAGAACCGGGAACCTCTGCCGGAGCAGTTTATTCTTATCGCCAACCATCCCTCGGCGCTGGAGGATGTGGGCATTCCCATGTTATTTGATGTCTATCCGCTGGCGAAATACGAAGTGAAAAGCTGGTGGCTGGTGGGGAGAATCAATGTCGCCGCCGGTACCTTGTTTGTGAAACGGGAAGTTCCCGAGTCCCGGCACCAGGCGCTGGAGGCCATGCTGGAAAAACTGCAGCAGGGCGACAATCTTGCCATTTTTCCGGAAGGCGGGTGCAAGGGCCGCCGAATCTATACCAGTTTTCAGAGCGGGGCCTTTGATTTGTCGCTGCGAACGGGCCTGCCGCTGTTGCCGGTATTCTTACATTATGAAGCACAGGAAACCTTCGAATGGCGTCATCCCCAGACATTGCTGCATAAAATGTGGCATTTTATGACCAGCCGAAACGACCAGGCGAATTATTATGTGTACGACGCCATCTATCCGGAAGAATTTACCGATAAAAAAGCATATGCCGAATGGGTGCGCCAAATGTATTTGCGATGGCAGGAGCGTTATCTCGAATAAGCGGCGGCCAAGAGGCTTCAAGTGCCATCAGTTCGCGGCGTATTGCTATGCTTACAGGCATGTGTATACACTGTGAATTTATTTGGCAATATTTTTGCTTTAAATTTAATAGCGGCCAAAATAAGAGGTTAAAATCAATGCATATGCCACATTTGACTGTGATATCTGGTTTGGCTGTTTCGCTATTGCTTTCCGCATGCAGCAGCGACGGTGGTTCATCGTGCGATCCGGTCGACCTGGGTCTGGAAGGCACCTGGGTATCAAATTGTGTCGCCCAGGACTCTAATTATCGGGTTCTTCGTAGAATTGTGTGATGGTTCATGGCGTCATATTTAGGCCACCACAGTAAAAAAGTATACTGTTTCTAAATTCTTCGAAAGAACGGTAACCTCGGGCGTTTGCCTTCACGGTTTGAATCTTTGAATTTAACCCTTCAGCTACCGCATTACTAATAGGGTGTTTAAAATACGTCAGTAAATTGGGTAAGTGGCTCTTAACATCTTGGCTTTTTCTTTGATCGGTTTCAAGCGACTGCGAATAGCCCACGAATACCATTTATCGAAGTGTCGCTTTGCCCATCCAGCAACGTTGTACGTCCAGAAATCCCTGAACAACTCCTTGATGGCCCAGGCTCTGGCCACCTTCAACTCAGAGTTTTTGAGACTTTCAAACGTCTCGCAAAACGCATCGGCTAGATTGTCAGGATGACTCAGCCACCAGTATTTACTTCCTTTCAGCCGCTCATCTCCCTGCTTGAGGCGTTCGCGATTCTCCCAGCGACGCACTTTATCGACGGCTTCATTTAAATGCTTACTGATATGAAATCGGTCGTGAACGATAGCCGCTTGGGGCAGCTTTTCGCTTACCGCATCGGCAAACGCAAGCCACATATCCATGGCTATAGCCGTGACGTACTCTTTCTGCGATTCAGTTAAAGCTAGGTCTATGAGTCTCTTGCAGGCTTCTTCTGTGCGTTCTTCCACTACATCCAGTACGCATCCGCCTTCTAAATCGAAAAGACTGCTGATGTACTGATGTCCCGAACGAAACTGCTTTTCGTCGATACCGATATAGGGAATCGTTTTTTCTTCGCGTCTGGCTAATCCACGCTGTACCGCCCTGGCCTTAATGGCTTCCACCTGATGCCAATTCAATTTAAGTAGCTTGCGGGCTTCCTCCACACTGCGAGCGGCCTGCAGCACTCGAACAGCAAAGGCCTCAAACAGAAGGGTGAATCGGCTGCTTTTCCCCGCCCACGGCGCCTCAACGCTCTTAACACCATGGGTTTTACACCGTACTCGCGGCAACCGACAATGCAAATAAGTGCCAAACTGCATCGTGTCCAAATGCCGCCAGGTGCGCTCTTGGCGGTCATCGTGTTTTGGTGATAAAGTCCCACATTCTGGACACGGGGCGGAATCACTGGTGTACTCGATCATGATATCCACCCTCTGCTCCGAGGTATTTAAATTGATGTTGGCAATCTCCCAAGGCGAGTGTATACCTAACAGCTGACTGTAATGTTCTTCTATTTCCATAAATATTTATCTTTGTCTAATTGGGAAAATTAGAATTATACCGCGATTTCACACTTTTCTGCGAAGAGCCAATTATCGAGTTACCACCATCACATTTACAGCAGCCGACGTTTCAGTTAGCAATCAGACTTTTAGCGATTCCTCGTGTACGATGAATGCCGCGGTGGTCAGTCCTTTATCGGGTACCTATACGGTGGGTTGTCCCGTTACCACGACTAACGGGGTTACGGCCTATGAGCTGGATTTGGTAGCCGACAGCAATGGTCTAACCTATCTCGATATTGTCGGCGTTGAGAACACTGATACGATGTACCTCAGCGGTAATACCAATACCAGTACCCGTCCGCAGAGCCTGGATTTTAATAAGACCTACATGCGTCAATAATTGCTGGCACTATTTCGGGATAGCGTGATGGCAGTAAAGCTTAATCGACAATCCGGCTATCCGGTTGTTAACCACGGCAAGCTTAATAGGAATACGAGGCGGCCAGGAACAAGGTAAAAGTACTGGCATCCACATCCTGAATGGCGGCGGTGTTGTCAGGGCGCGGAGCGAATAACTGCGCCTGGCCGCTGCCCGTTGAGTGGACTAACCCCAGGGATAGGGCGGAGTTACGGGTGAAACGGGTGATGCTACAACTCAACCCATAAAAGTCAATATGTTCGGGTTGTGTAGTGGTAACATTGGTTGAGCGTAGCACCGGAGTGTTGGCGTAGTTACTGAACACGCCGCCACGCAGTGCGATGTGAGGGTCCACGTAGTATTCCGCGCCGATTGCGAAATTCATGATGCTCTTGCGGGTTCCCACGATATTATCATCGGTGGCGCTGTAATACATCAGGTCACTGGAAACCAGCAATGTTTCGTTAAAGAAATAAGCGGCGCCCAGGGATAGTTGCAGTGGCGTGTCGCGCTTGTCGTCGGTCGACGTTTGGTTTAACTGGACAGCACTGTCTCCCTGGTCCTTTTCCGTGGTTTGAATTTCCAGTTTGGATGACACGATGAATGTTTTGCTGAGCGTGGCACCGAGGGATAATTTGTCCATGGGAGACCACATGATACCAATGCCGGGACGAACGCCGGTTTCTTCCAGCGCTAGGTATTGCGACGACTCCAGATAGTCGCCGCCGTCTACCGGATTGAAGGCGATTAAATTATGAAGGATGCGTTCCTGCGAGCGACTGTGCAAGTATAAAGTAGCGCCGAAGCTGAGCGTATCAGAA
>JASFOJ010000180.1:0-9612 GCA_050116575.1 Gammaproteobacteria bacterium
CTTGTCTTGCAAATTATTATGCTAATGACTTTGCCATTGTCGCCAATTTGGAATCGAGATCCGGCACAACCTGCCTGAGCGACTGGATAGGAACTTCGATTGCGTCGGTGTTAAAAGCTCGGGTGCTGGTATCATCGCGCACAATCACCGCATATGGTTCCTTAAATCCCGTTAACCACAAAAGTGGATCGTTCTGGTAAGTAGAAACCACAATACGCTCGATAGGCAGCAATATCGTTTTACCGTTGGCCAGCGGTGTTCCAGTTTTCAACACATTCATTAAAACCATCTCTTGCGGGTGCCCCGGCGCAGGGTACGCCAAGCCCGCAGCGTCGGGGGGGGGTAATAAGAACGTAATCAGCAACGTGATAAATTCCAGTGGCATCAGGCGAAATGCGCCACGCCCGTCGAATTCAAAAGCGGTATTGATAAATTCGGGCTCTATGCGAATTTCGGCGTTACTGGTATTAGCGGCTAATGCCGAAATCGGTCCAAGAAAAATCCACAGCCGGCCGGTATTCGCCGCATCGCCCAGACCAATACGCAAACGGAAATAAATGTCATGTGAATGGGTGAGTCGCAAAAGGTTTCTGACGAAGCGATATACACGCCGGCGGAACGCTGATTGTTTTATCGTGCCTATCAGGTTCGAGGAAGGGATGGTTGATTGTTGCTTTTTTGTTTTTGTTATCGCTCTGGCTTTGCTTTTTTCTTCCAGGTTTTCCGCTCCGGTACCGGGCCTGTTAATGCTGAATCGTATCAGTCCAAACAACCATCTTATTTTTACCCTGGTGTATGTCCTGTCAATGCGTTTAACATCAAATGCCAGTTCAATGGGAACAGCCAATAGTACAATCAATGTCACCAGCAGGATCACGAGGCTTGTTAAAACGGCGTTCATGGCGAAGATAGCTCACGAACTGGATGATTTCGGTGTGGTTGCTTTGCCGATGGTCTCGGCGATCTTCTCCAGAACGGACGTTGTCCCGCCTTTGATGGGTTCCACGCGGACGCCGTCCTTATTGATAATAATCAAAGCGACTGGCTTAACACCACCACCGCCGCCGGTACCGCCACCGGTGCCTGCGCCTTTTGACGGATCCGTACCTTCCCCACCGCCGTCGCCAAAGCCAAATCCGACGCTGACCAGCGGAATCAGGGTGCTGCCCTCAACCGTTATTGGGTCGCCAACGACGGTTTTGGTGTTCAGCATACGCTCGATTTCCTTAATGGCGGTACCAAACAATTGTTCCACGTTTGTCATTTTCAACTCCTTGGCGCTAGGACTGATTAAGTCCCGGTTAAGAGTCTGAGACCTGCTGCAGCAATACCTTTTTTACAAAATATAAGATACACGACAATCTACATTAACGTCGTTGATATTGATCAGCAGAATTTGATAAAACATAGCGACATGGCCAAATTCACGTTTGCTATGCGGCTAAATGTTTTTGCATTGATATGGTGTTTGATCTATATCAACGCTGCTCTGGTTTTGGGTTAACGTTGTTAAACGGATAGGGAACCGGGCACTCAAAAATTAGCAGCAGCAGTTATCGGTCACCATTGACAAGTGGGCCGATTGCGGTTTTATTTATTAGTGTATCTACGCATTGATAGCAACGCATTGTGATCACCATGATTAACCTTACGATAAACGGGCATATACAAAAATTTGAAGGCGACCCTGACACTCCGCTGTTGTGGTTGTTGCGTGACGACCTGGGATTGAAAGGTACCAAATTCGGTTGTGGTGTAGGCGTGTGTGGTATTTGTACTGTCTTGATTGACGGTGAAGCCAATCATGCCTGTATGGTGCCGGCCGCAAAAGCGGTGGGCCGGGAAGTGGTTACCATTGAAGGGCTAGTGGAGCAAAACCACCGCCTATTGCATGCATGGATCGAACACCAGGTGCCACAATGTGGTTATTGCCAGCCGGGACAACTGATGTGCGCCGCGGGCTTGCTGAATCAATATGATGTGCCCACGGACGACCAGATCAATGAAGCGATGAACGGCGTGTTGTGCCGCTGTGGCAGTTACCAGCGTATTCGGCGTTCCATTCATCGTGCTGTCGAACTGAAGAACGATACCGTGCCCACTTTGGCGCCGGCACTTTCATTTGACGATGATGCGCAGGAGGTGCCGGGCATCAGGTTAAATGACTGGATTCGTATGACAACCGGCGGTGACACGATTATTACCATCAATCATTCCGAGATGGGGCAGGGTACGTTAACGGGACTCGCCATGTTGATTGCCGAAGAGCTTGATGCCGACGTGTCCCGGGTACGGACCGTATTCGCGCCGGCTGCAAAGGTTTATCGCAATCCGTTGTTCGGTGAACAGACCACTGGCGGCAGCACCAGCATTCGCGGTGAGTGGGAACGACTGCGCCTGGCCGGCGCCGCCACGCGCCGGCAATTGATTGACTCGGCGGCGAAGAAATGGGGCGTATCATATGACGAGTGTCGCACCGGGAATGGCACGGTTTATCACGACCCTTCCAAACGCAGCCTCGATTACGGTGAACTGGCGGCCGAGGCCGTGACAATGAAACCGCCCAAAAAAGCAACGTTAAAACCCGCAAACGAATTCCAGCTGATCGGACGCTCACTGCCACGGTTGGAGATACCGGCCATGGTCATGGGAAAAACGGTATACGGCGCGGATGTGTCGCTGGCGGATATGGTATATGCCAGTGTGGAGCGTCGACCCGTTGCCGGCGCCGAATTGCACTCGGTGGACGACAGCGCGGCCAGGGGCGTCGCTGGTGTTGTCGACGTGGTCACTATTGAAAGCGGTGTTGCGGTATTGGCGAGCAGCAACTGGGCCGCGATACAGGGGCGGGAAAAATTGCAGCTTAGCTGGCAGCAAGACAGGCAGCCGGGTGCTGATAATGCATCCTACGATTCACAACTGGCGCGAGCCATCAACCAGCAAGGCGAACAGGCTAATCGACGGGGTAACGCGAAGCGCGCTTTGCGCGATGCCACTGACATTATTGAAGCACATTATGATACAAGTTTTTTGGCCCATGCAGCGTTAGAGCCCATAAACTGCACTGCTTATATTGATAGCGGACACTGTCATGTCTGGGTGGGTACTCAAAGCCAGGAAGGTGCCCGGGATACCGCCTCAACAGTTAGCGGCCTTCCTCTGGACAAGACGCATATACATAGTACATTTATCGGTGGCGGTTTTGGCCGCAGGTTGGAAGCCGATATTGTCGTCGACGCCGTGGCACTGGCCAGACACACCACTGAACCGGTGCAGGTATTATGGAGCCGGGCCGATGACATGCAGCACGATTTTTACCGGCCGGCCCATAAAGTGGCGTTAAAAGCTGTATTGGATCAGCAGGGACGGCCATCGGTGTGGTGGCAACGCGGTGCCGGTTCCGCCATGGCGATTGATATGGTGTATGTTCTTTATGATATTCCACATTTTTGCGATGAGCGAACTCCCGTGGAGCCGCCGTTAGCGGTGGGTGCGTGGCGTTCGGTTGCCGCCGGCCAGGCTGCATTTGTCGTGGAAAGTTTTATTGATGAATTGGCGCATGCCGCGCGGCAGGATCCACTGGAATACCGGCTTCAATTGTTGCAGCACGACCCGCGCGCCCGGCGCGTTTTAGAGCACGTTGCGGACAAGGCGGGTTGGCAATCCACGTTGTCGCCGGGACACCATCAAGGCATCGCATTCTATCAATCATTCGGCAGTTGGGTGGCGCAGGTGGTCGAGCTATCCGTGGACAACGAACAGTTCAATATTCACCGCGTTGTGTGTGCCATTGATTGTGGCGAGGCGGTTAACCCGGATGCGGTATGTGCGCAAACCGAAGGCGCTATCGCCATGGGTTTATCCGCCGCGCTGAAAGAGCAGGTGCAATTTAAAGACGGTAAAGTTATTCAGTCAAACCTGCAAGACTATCCGGTGTTAAAATTTGCAGAACTACCCACTATCGACGTTCATATCATAACAAGTCATCAACCACCCGGTGGTGTCGGCGAACCGGGATTACCTCCGGTTGCGCCTGCGGTGGGTAACGCCATTTTTGCCGCAACGGGCCAACGTTGCCGCCGCCTGCCGTTTACTTTGCCATTGAAGTAAAGTAACACCATAGTTAAGGATACGGAGTATCGAAGCTTATGAAAAGTCTGTTAATCGTAGCGCACGGCAGCCGCCGCCATAACTCCAATGAGGAGGTGAAACAGCTGGCTGAGTGTGTTGCACGTCGGCCGGATACTGGCTTTGATGACGTGTCGGCCGCTTTTCTGGAAATTGCCGAGCCATCAATACCAGAGGGACTCGAGGCTTGTATTGTCCGGGGAGCCAAAGAAGTGGTGGTTTTTCCTTATTTCCTGGCGGCCGGGCGCCATGTCGTGGAAGATATCCCGGAAGAAATCAAGCCGGTGACAGACAAGTATCCCCATATTCCGGTGCGTATCGCGCCTCACCTGGGACTGGCCACGGCGTTACCGGAAATCATTGTGGATACCGCCCGGCAAACTTCCGATTAACCGTGACGCAAAAAATGTGTGTGAATTTTCTTGCCGCGATGCAATGATGGCGGATTGCGAGTTGGTCCACAATCTATTTGTCATTCGCTCCAACGATGGTAAATTATAAAAACAAAAAATATAAAAAAGTTGTAACACCGTATATTCATTGTCTTGTATATATTAATCTACTGAAGTTGTCGCGTTTCAATTAATGAACGCCTGTATCCGGCGCTGGACGGTAATCCTGCCGCGTCGGTGTACCCGCTGAATATCCAACGTAACTGGCATGACATTACGCTGAGCTGCTATTGCCGCCGTTTCCCATGGAGGGTTGTTATCGCCATCATTTTGAGCCGCATCAAGTTCTCGGTTGATTTTTCGCGATATTGTTGCGCACGTTGGTGTTATGCGCTAAATGTTTCTATATATGTGATAACAACATTAACAATATCATTGACTGTTCAAGGGAGGAATGGCAATGGCAAAAATGATAAAATTATTTTTGTTGCCGGCCGGGTGCGTGTTGTTTGCGCTTTTTGCAACCGCTGTGAATGCGGATACAGATTCTGTTAAAGAAGGCCGGCAACTGGCGCTGAAATTTTGCCAGGCATGCCATCAATATAAAGGGACCGAACAGGCGGGCACCGTGGCGCCGCCGCTTTTGGGCATGAAATCGCGTTTTCCCGATCGCCAAAAGCTATACAATATTATCTACGATCCACAGGTTACCTTGAAGCCGCATACCATGATGCCGCCGTTCGGCCGCAATGAACTCTTGGCTAAAGACCAAATCCAGAAGATTATCGATTTTTTGTACACGCTTTAGTAATTCGGTGCGATAAAATAACGTCAGGAAAAGACCATGAACAGGACATTGAATTGTATCGGGATGTTGGCGGTTTGGTTGTTTAGCAACACAGTGGTTGCTGGCCCGGGAGACGACTTGCAAAAATATCAGGCCTTTTTCAAGGCCCGGTTTCCGGATCTTTCGCTAACGGATCTGTCCTATGGCATGTATAACTTCAGCAAAGATAAACGCAGCCAGTATGATGCCATTATGGAATTTCCGCCCTATGAAGTTGCTGTAGAGGAAGGGGAGGAGCTATACAATACCCCATTTGCCAACGGTAAACGCTATGCCGATTGTTTGCCCAATAAAGGTATCGCTATTGCGCATCTTTATCCGAAGTTTGATAAAACTTCAGGGAAAGTAAAAACGCTGGCAGGGTTAATTAATGAATGTCGTGAACGTAACGGCGAGAAGCCGTTAAATGTGCTAAAGGGGAATTTGGCCAAAATACTGGCGTATCTGGCCGAGACGTCACGCGGCAAGCCTATTTTCATTAAAGTGCCTGATGATCCACGCGCCATCGCAGCGTATGAGCAGGGTAAGCAGGTTTATTTCAGCCGCCGTGGACCGCGTGAATTTGCCTGCTACCATTGCCATTGGGAAGCATCAGGGTTGCGTATTCGTGGTAATGAATTGAGCCCCGCCGTAGGCCAGGCGGCGAACTTTCCGGTTTATCGTTCCAAGTGGGGCGAAATGGGCACCATCCAACGCCGCTATAAAGGCTGTATGAAGAATATCGGTGCGGTGCCGCTGAAAGCACAAACTGAGGCGATGAATAATCTGGAATATTTCCATACGTATTTAAGCAACGGTATTCCGTATAATGCCCCCAACTCCCGCTTCTAGCGGCCGATGAAAATACGTGCAGGGAGGAAGATCATGCGACTTTTGTTGACCGTTGTTTTAAGTTCAGTATTGTGGAGTGCCGGGGCATGGGCGGCGGACAAGGCCGAGGTAATGAAAGCTATTGACGCCGCGAAAGCCGAATTCGACAAGGCGGTTGCCGAACAGGGTGGCTGGGTCAGTTCGAAAAAGTTGATTCGTAGTGCAGAGCTAAGTGCCACGAAAGGAAATAACGATAAAGCGCTGGAGCTGGCGGAACAGGCCCGGCGCGAGGCTCAGTTAAGTTATCAGCAAGCGGTGAGCCAGCAAAAGCATTGGTCCGAGCCGCAATACCTGAAAAAATAGGAACAAACTTACCATCCAGGATGTTTAAAGAACGGTATTAGCGCCGATAGCAAGACACCCACCGCAGTCATTTGAAAGCGATATCGCTGTTATATCGGTTTTTGGGATTGTTGTCCCGGAATACGGTATGACATGTTGGCGGCGCATTGGTAAAATTAGCGATTGTCTTGTATCAAAAATGCAGTTAATCGTAGTAAAAAATGACTAAGCGACCCAATCCGCAAGGTAAAGGACTGGTGCCGGTTCTGGACAGCCTGGCGGAAAGCCGGGCGGCGATTGCCGTACCACCCAAGCAAATCGACCAGATCAGCAGTGAACTATTTACATCGCTGTTTGTGTTGCACAGTAAGTTTCAATTTAAGCCGGTGGTGGGTAAAAGTTATTGGTTGTACCGGCGCGACAACATTTTTCATTTATCCCTGATTGCCCCCCACGAATGGGGCGGATCGAGTTTCGGGCAGTACGTCGGTGAATGCGTATTGCAACAGGATATTACCTGGACGTTAAAACTGGATACCGCCGCTGCACAGGATAATGAATTGATGGGGGTGATTGAGCAAAGACGCCGGGAGTTTGAGCGCGCGTTGGACAGTGCAGATTCGGTGGACAGTCTTCTGCCGGTTTATCTGGAATCATTGCCCTTTTACCAGCGGGTATTTGCCTCGGCGCTGGCCGGGTCGTTGAGTGTATCTATGCAAAAAAGCGGTATCCAGGGGTTGAGTTACGCTCAAGCCAGGGGGCTGCTGACGAAAAAGTAGCTGTACAGGTAATGGGTGTGCCGCGACCTTGTATTGTGCTGAACGATTGGATTAGTGACTATGGTGGGCATGGCCTCCAGTGGAAGTTTGCACGGCATGATACCAGGGCATGGCCAGGGTCCAGATACCGAAACCGATGATCAAAACAGCGGCCGTGGTTCTGACCGGTGATTGTTGTGACCACTGTTTCAGTTGGCGGGCTAACAGACCGGTTAACAGCATCGTCGGCATGGTGCCTAGTCCAAAACACAACATAATTATAATGGATTGCCGCCAACCCGAAGACGTGGCGGACCATGCCAATGTGCTGTAAACCAGTCCGCACGGCAACCAGCCCCAGACCATGCCAAGCGCCGCCGCCTGCGATGGCCGGGTCACCGGTGCGATACGGTTGCCCAGGGGTTTAAGGAATTGCCAGGCATAGCCACCAATTTTTTCCACATAGGTTAGTCCCAGCCACCAGCCACCGAGATAAAGCCCCATGGCAATCAACATTAAACCGGCGAGGGTGCGCAATGCTAGGGCGGCGGTTGCACCGGTTTGCTGCAGCCACGCACCCAGCAGGCCGACCAGGGCACCGGCGATTGCATAACTGGTAATACGTCCCAGGTTATAAAGTATGACGATGCGCGCTACCTGACGAGTATTTTTACGCTGGTCAGGAATGGCAAAGCTCAGCGCGTTCATTATGCCGCCACACATGGCGATACAGTGAGCGCTGCCCAGCAATCCGATAATGAACGCCGTGGTATAAGACAACGGTTCGTGTATCACTGTCCAATCCCCTTAACTATAATACAGTGATGGATCTCAGGTATATTGTCGGCATTGTAGTATTTGCGACGTTGGCGGTGGCAGCGGGTATTATGCTGCCCGCGGGCAAACAACCACCCATGCCGATGCAACCCTGGCAGGTCACCACAAATCCCGATGGCTCGACGTCGGTGTTCGGCCTTTGGCTGGGTAAAAGTACCTTGCAGCAGGCTGAGCAGGCTTTTCGCTCGCAAGCACAGGTAACGCTTTTTCAATCCGCCAAAGATAACAGTCCAGGAAAAATAGAGGCTTTCTTTGACCGTGTTAACGTTCGCGGCTTGAGCGCACGAGTAGTCATGGTGCTGGATGTTACGCCGGAACAATTTCAGGCAATGTATGATCGAGGTGTTCGCATCAGTACGTTGGGTGACGGCAGCCGTAAAATCACCTTGAGCGGGGAAGACCGGCGGCGTGTCCGGCAGGCGGTGATTGACAGCATTACCTATTTGCCGCCAATACGCCTGGAAACGCAATGGATCAGGCAACGGTTTGGCGAGCCCGCGCAAAAGGTTAGCGACAACGACGGCAACGTTATTCATTGGTTATATCCGGACAAAGGTCTGGATGTGGTGCTGGATGAACAGGGTAACGCCGTGTTGCAGTATGTGTCTCCGTCCGATTTTGCGCAACTGGTGGCGCCATTGCCATAATCCAAAACTACGTCCCCGCTCGTATTTATTGTAAAAGTCCGTTTTGTAGTGGCGATTTTGCAACCGTATCGTTGCCTTGTGTTTAAGGCAATAATGTTAACGGTGTAGCTATAGGGTGTCCATTGTTTGCGATGGTTGATGCCGTGCCTGGACCGGCTTCCTGTTAACTGCTGCTTGACTTATCAGTATCGGCATCCGGTGATTGATCGTCCCGTTGTTTCGGTTTTGTATGTGATTGTTTATGGGGCAGCAAAGGATCATCGTCGTCCATGATGATACGATATGCATCGCCTTCCAGGTCATCATACTGTCCGCTTCTGACCGCCCACACCAGTACGCCCACCATGACGAGCCCCAGGACGATCATCGCCGGAATCAACGCGTAAATCACTTCCATCAATCATTTCCCTGTTCTTTGAACAGCGTGCGGATGCGCGCGGCGTTGCCAATGACCAGCAGTGAGCTGATGGGCATGGCAATGGCGGCCGCCAGCGGGGTGATTAGCGCCATCATGGCAAGCGGCACCATCACGATATTATAACTAATGGAAAGACTAATGTTCTGGCGGATGGTGCGCAATGTCCTTTTTGACAGTTGTATCGCCAGTCTTATATCGTCAAGCTCGTTGTTCATTAAAACGATGTCGGCACTGTCGCCGGATATATCCGTGCCGGAAGCAAGCGCGATACCAACGTCCGCGCGCATGAGCGCCGGGGCGTCATTGACGCCGTCACCCACCATGGCAACTTTGTTGCCGCTATTTTGCAATTGGCGGATAACACGTTCTTTATCCTGCGGCAATACTTCGGCAATGGCCTGTAAGCCACCAAGGTGTCGTGCGAGTGCATCGG
>JASFOJ010000181.1:0-9526 GCA_050116575.1 Gammaproteobacteria bacterium
TATGTGCTTCCACTTGCGCGTCCTCGGCTACAAACCGCAGATCCGCCTGCGCCGTGGCGGTATAAAACTCGGCAAAGCCTTTGGCCGCTTCTGCGGTCAGGTAAACCCGTATCAAGCCGTCCAGTTGGTATTTTTCGGTGTTTTCTACAAAATCATCCGCTGTCACAAAGTAACCGGGATCTTCGAGCTTCTTCCATTCATCTTTAAGATCGTTAGCCTTGTCACGGTCCAGCACGGTTATGCCGTTATCCAACAGCACGCCTTCCAGCCGTGACTGGGCCGCCCGCACCATTTTCTTGGCAACACCGTTTTGCGGAAACACCGCCACCGCCACCTTGGTAAAGCTGGCCTCCTTGATGCGTTCGCCGATGGTAGATGCCTGGGCAAAGGGTGCCGTTAACACTAACAGCAGTAATATCGCCCATGGCAACGGATTTCGCTTCGCTCTCATATTAACTCCGTTATCGCAAAAAATAGTATTGCGTCTTTCGACGGAAAATTCATGCAATAGTGTCGTTAATTGCCTTTATGAATAAAACGCAGGGTTCTTTTTTTCCATCGTTTGACCACGTTGATAGCCAGCACGTCCATCGCCATTTGTTGTGAAATGGGATTCCAACCACCCACGCCATTAAACGTATCGGCGGCTTCCAGGCGGTTATTGACTACCAGGTAAGTGGCAATATCGCCACTGTATTGATAGTCTTTGCCCCCGCGGGGATTGCGGGGATTTTTACGGGTGTGGATATCACCTGTAGCAGTAATAAAAATCGTCACCGCCTGCCCATGAGGCGACCGGTAGCTGTTGTTACGGGCTTTTTCCGCCGCTTGTAGAACTTTATTCGGTGAGATTTTTTTACGGCTAATAATATTGGCGCCGAACTGCTTGATGTGGGTAATCACATCGGAGCAGGCGCGTTTCCAGATCTCGGCTTTGCCATTGGTTTTAAAGGCGCACTTCACGTCTACGTTGCGTCCCTCCAACAAAACGCGCCAGTCGAATATTTTGCGCTGTTTCTCACCACAGGCATATTGCGCCATGTTTTGCTTTGCCTGCTGTTGCCATTTCGGTGATGGCGAACGCTTGACGACAATTTCATACTGGATGCGCACGGAACACGGATTGTTGCGGCGCTTTTCAAGATCGGCGATCTTGAAATACGCCCGCTCGGCCTCAGCGATGCCCGGCTCCATGGGCGTGGTATAAATAACCTGTCGCAACAGCTCAATGGCCTTGTTGGTCAGGTCCTCTTTTTCCGATGGTGAGCTATTACTGTTAATGTCGTGTTCCAGCTTGGCGACCTTGTCCCATAGCTGTTTTGTTTTGCCTTTTTTACGGGCAACGGATTGTAATTGTTTATCCAGTTGTTGCAGTTTCAGTGCCATGGCGTCCTTGCCCAATGCGCTTTCCACCGCTGAAAAATCGATGTCAACGATCTGCAGCTTGGCCAGCTTCAGCGCATCGGTGCGGTCATCCACCGGCAAGGCGCTGTTTTCCGCCTTGGCGACAAGGGCGTTCAACGCATCCAGCTTCTGGGTTTCATAGGCCCTGGTTTGCGTTTGCTCCACCAGCTCTTTTTTCACCTTGACCCGCGTCCAGACAATACATTTATCCTGGTCGAGCCACACCTTGTCGACCTTTACCTGCTCCAGGGACTGGTTGGTCACGGTTTCGGTGACCGACTCAACCTCTTTCTCGGAACTGCTACTGCCTCCGGAACTGCGCAGCGCTTCTTTTACCAGCAGCTTATCCTTGACGGATACCTTGATACTGCTGGCCAGATCCTGAAGCGCATTTTGTTTGGCCACCTTGATTTGTTCATGGGCCTTCAGGTTGCCCTGTTCGGACAATCCAATACCGGTGTAGAAACCGGGCACTTCCTTTGGTGCAGACACCCAGTCCGGTTGCGGTTCTTTGGGCAGGAAATCGCAGCCGGCGGCCAGCGCGGCATTGGACAGCACCAGTAGTACAATGGTGGTGATGGTTTGCTGACAGTTGGCATTGAACATAAGTTGTTTTCCAAAGCTGTGTTTCACAATGATACTACCTTGTTATCGCGATATACCTACCACAATTCCGCGTACGCTCACACAAGTGTCCCGCCCCGCCGCTTAATGGCGGCGGGCAACCTTGGGCTGGTTCCCACTCTCAAACGCACGCGCCCGGTGATATTCATGGCAGGTAACACAGGTATCGCCTACCTTGCTGGTATTGTGGCACTGAATACAGGTTTGCTTTTGCACCGCCTCAAAGTTGCTGGCAAAAGTAAAAGGATTACGGTCCTTATAACTCTCCTTGTATTCGGCGTCTTCATTCAGCCGATGACAGGTATCGCACTCGTCCTGTTTCAGCACTTTCATGTGGGGTATATGAGTGAACACGGTGAACTGGCGATCTTTAGGTGGCTGATGAAGGGCCTTCCAGTTGATAGTGATTTGCCCGTCCACATTATCCACGGTGTGACAACGCATGCATTGCCCCGGTGTCTCCTTGTGGGTTAAATGGTTGAACAGTTCAGCGGCAATATCGTTGCCCCCTGCCATGGCTTCGCGGGCCAGTTCAATCCAGGTGCGCAGGTATTCGTCGTCGTGCCCCTTGGGGCGGTACAGCAACGCATAACCCTGCCGGTACCAGCGTCCCGGCCTGACCGTATTCACGTCGGTAACCAGTAAATCGTAGTCCACAGGCACGAGCCTGTTTTCCACGTGTTTGTCCCGGTTACGCAGCACCTTTTCAATGGACAGGTTGGGAATCCAGATGGAAAATGCGCGATTGAGATCCTGCACCGGCAGAAAGTTTTCCACCGCGGCTCTGGAGGTATTATCCAGACGCTGGTCGGTTAGTTTTTCCACCAGGCTGAGCCAGCGGCTGCTGCGATGGGCCATGTCCAGAAACACATCCTTCATGGCCCTCACCAGTTCGCCCACCTGCTGCAGGGTCTGCGTGGACTCGCCGTCGAGTTCGCCCAGGCTCAATTCCCGGTCAACAATCCTTTTGAGCAAAGGCCGCAGATTGTCATTGGCCGACAGCAAAAACAGCATCATCGGCGTTAGCTCTTCGAATTCCAGACCGTCGGGCCACTGACCCACCGAAATATTGTGTTTGTTAAGGGTTTCTATATCGAGGTACGGCAAACGGAAAAACGCCACGCCTTTTTCGATAAAGCTTTCACCGGTGGTGTCGTCTTTATGGCACCTGAGGCAACTGTCCTTGAAACTGCGCGACACCATAATGCCGTATTCTTCATTCAGGACGTGACAGGTGGCGCAGGAATCAGGGGCGTGTTTGGCGACCTTTTCATCCTTGAAGTGCTTTTCAAAGTGCTCGGTATGATTGAAGTTGATCCGGGTCCGGCGACTGTAGGCAAACTGCGTAAAAGCCGGATGATCATCCAGATCGGCGTGTTGACTGGTATGGCAATTAATACATCGTTTGTTGGACACATCGGTTAACGCGGCATGCTTGCCGCGGTGTTCGCGGTGACAGCTATCGCACTGCAAAGATTCCTCAGCACCGGAAAACATGTTAAAGCGCCGGACCGCTTCATTGCCAACCTGTTGTTGCATCCCAGTGGTAATCGCCTGCAATTGCTTCCCGGTAAGATTATGAGGTTTATCCGCCGTCGCTGGAACACTTACCTTGTGGCAACGTACACAAGCTGAGCGCGTAGCTTCATCGCCACCCGCCACCGCCAGCTTAACCCAGTTAAGCGGACTTTTGGTTTCTGAGGCGTGACAGGAATCGCAGGCCTGGGCTTTAGCACTGTGTTTGGCAGTCAGCGGACCAGGACTGATTAGCCGATCGAGCAAAGGTGTAAAAGAAAACATGGCAACCAGCACCACGCCAAACAATGCTAAACCGGTTACAAAAAAAGCGCGCCGTGCGCGCAAGCTTCTTACCGGCCGGCAAGGCGGTATTTGATGATAACAGCTGCCGTCACTGCGCGGGCCATGTTCGCATTTGCCGCCCTGCAGCAACGAACGGGAACAGTCCCAACGGTCGCCGTTTTTATGAGGCTTGCAGGCGGCTGTAGCCTGACACCCACCACGCCCATCGGGCCCCAGGGGACACGGGTTGCCCTCACGTTTGTGGCCACACACCCATTTCTGGTTAACGCGCTCATACTGGCTTTTGTCAAAGTCGAAACTCTGCAAATCACTCATTACAAGCCGCCTGAAAAACTGTAGGTTAACAATAAATGATAAACAACCAGCACCAGCAACCCATAACTTAATGGGATATGCACGAACAGCCAATACTTGAGCATAGCCTGATTGGCGCGCTGGTAATCCATGTCGAGCTTTTGATAAAACAGTTTCTTGATTTCTTTGGTCAGTTCGATTTCCTTGTCGTCCATGTAGCGGTAAACGGCGTCGAACTGGGTGTCCCAGCGGGTATACGGGGCGTTGGAATCAAAAACGTGCAGCCAGAAATTCTGCGGCACGGCCAACGCCGGCAGCAAACGTTTCGAATAAAACTCCGTAATGGCGGTGGAATGCAACTGGTCGATGGACTGGGACACCAGCGCCTCGATATTCTGTTTTACCGCTTCACGGAACTGCGGCATACGTTCAAATAGCAGGTATTCACCGCGTTTGCTGAATCGCTTGGGCAAGGCCCGGGAAATATAAATGCCATACAGCCCCGTCAAAATTTCCAGCACAAAGGCATAAAACAGAATATTCTCGAACACGCCCGTGGGATAATGGAAATCAATGTGAAACAGAAATACGATTGCCAGAAGCAGGCCGGCATAATAATGTAACTGTGCCCAGATGCGCGCGTTGCCCAACGGCAGGTAAGACAGCTTTTTGCGCACGTTAAACAATGTGAGAAACACCAGCAATCCCAGCATCAACCAGCCGCTCATGAACGCCGGCTGGTAACGGGCAATGGTATATTGTTCATGCACCCAGTAATAAAGAGCAGCGATTAACAATAGTGCGGAAAAGCGGATAATCCTGTTTTTGATCCGTATGCTCACGCTTCCAGCCACTCCTGCAGGTTGGTGATATCATGGATATCAATGCGTTTCATCGCGTCGTGGGGACACGAGCGTTCGCAGGCGGGCGCCACCCACTGGCCTTCACATAAATCACACTTGGTGGCTTTCATGATCGGGTTGTTCTGTTCGTCCAACACAACGGCGCCTTTGCGATCGCGGATGCTCACCATGCGAATGTTGTTGTAGGGGCAACTGTTGGCACAGGTGGCACAGCCGATACAGGTGTCGTCGTTTATTACCACCTGCCCCCCGGGCCGCCGGTGAATCGCGCCGGTGGGACAACCGATCATGCACACCGGATCGGAACAATGCATGCACGCGTTGGCCACCATGAACTTATCAGTTCGCAAACCGTGACGGATAAACCGCGGATTGTTTTCATGGGCCATGGCGCAGGCACGCACGCAATCATCACAGTTGGTGCACCGGTCAGTATTGATGATCATGGTCTTGGTGCCGTTAATAAACCGGCGTTCTACAAAGAACTCCAGTAGCGCCGATTCGCGAATCAGCAGCTCATCGGACACCACGGATTTCTGATTTTCGATATTGGCCACGGTGGCAATCTCGGCGCTTTGCAGTTCATCGGCTTTACAGAAGGGATAAATATGCTGTTCAAATACCGGTGCCGGAATACGTAATATATCCGTATAGCCCAATGCTCTCACCGAGTACTCATAGTTGCGCTTTTGCGCATTGTTGATGTTATGCATCAGCACGCCGACCCCGATCATGTCGCCGACGCGCATATAATCCAGGGTCTGTTGTTGTTTGTGATACTTGCGCGATACCCGGGCAAATCCGGACTGAATGAGGATCAGGCCGTTGGCATATTCCCCCTCCTCGATGATTAATGGTTCATCCTTGAGGCGTTCGGCGGCCGGTTTGTCCCCCAGATTCTTGAAGCTGGTATTCCAGTCGTTCTTGCCGAAACTTTCGAATACCGCGGCAGCGATTACCGCGTTCAAGTGGTCTTCGGGCAATTTTTGAAACAATGGCAAGGTCTGCAAATGTTGCTTCAGGCTGCGTTGGCGGTATTGTTCTTCCAGCTGGCGGCGGAATTGCTTGCTGTAAGACATGAGATCGCGCAGGCCCTGCCATTTAATTTCCAGTAATTTGCAATCGGTTTCGGCCACCACCGTTGCCGTCCGGGCGGAGCGGCGAATGGCGGAAACTTCCTCAAACAACGTGCCCGCCTGTATGGGTTGCGGTGCTACCTTTTGCTGACTGGCAATTTTAGCCGCATCCTTTAGTATCACGGGACGGCGAGCTTTATCGAGGTCTTGCTTGTATTCCCCGGTATAGCGGTTGACGTCACGCACCTCGGGCAGCTTGGGATTGCTCCAAAACTGTTTAAGCAGACTGGTAAAGGGTTTTGACTTGCGCGTGCTTCGGCCCAGCCTGGCCCCTTCGATGTCCAAAAGGGGTAATGCCTGACCCGACACCATCAGAAACGCCGAACCTCCATAGTCACCCTGGCGCACGATAATTTCGTTGGGCCGGTATTCCATGATACGGGTTTCGTGCAACAAAATATCCTTGAGGCCCTTTAACAGCGCGGGATCCTCCGGGTCTTTGGCACGGGACTTTTTCTCTTCGACCATGGTGCGGAAGGGTTCGAGACCGAGCAGCGACTCGACATCCTGCGAAGTCATGTCTTCGCCAAATGCCCGGTCCCACTTTTTCTGGCGCGTTATGATTGTGGTTTTTGCGTCGTCCGCCATAGTACCTGGTAGCTGCTTAATACGTTATTATATTCCGGTTTTTTGTCTGAATTTGTTAGCTGGAACGTTCAATGGTTAATCGTGAATAAACCATCTGCCCTGCCATTGCAATTGACCATTGCTGTCGGCCTTGATTTTTAACAGCGCCGCCTGGAATTGCTTGATATCCAGATCCACCTTGGTCGTGGCGTTGTCATCGCATACATCAGCGGCTCCATTGACCAGTTCCTTCAGTTGTTTTTCAGCAGCCGGATCGGTCACCGCGACGACGTAAAACCACTCCACCCCTTTTGAATTGTCCAGGCCCACGACCATCGGTTGCCCGTTGCCATCGCGCGGGATATGAAGCCGCTGGCCTTTGCGCACCGCGTTGGAACCGACTCCTAACGCGTTACATGTATTGGGTAACAACTGCACCAATTTGCCACCCTGGGACTGGTTAAACACATAAAGGTTGGCTGAAGCCGCTGCCGTGTAACGCAGGGACAAGCAATCCTTACGGGTCAGATGATCATCCTGTTCCACGGTTCTTTCACCCAACATCCAGGGGTTGTTGGTACCGCAATATTCGTTGCTTCGCGGCGCCACAATACTAAACCCTTGAATCAGTGCGCCACCGGCGGTAACCACCGGTGCCGGGGGCGGTTCGGGTGTCTTCGGCGCGGGCACCACGGTTTTCGGCTCAGTCACCAGCGCGGTTTTAGGCGGCGCTGCCGGCTTCGCCGCGGGCTTGGGTGCCGGCGCCGGTTTCGGTGTCGGTTTAGCGACCGGTTTTGGTGTCGGCTTCGGCGCCGGTTTGGGCTTCGGCTTCGGTGTGGGTTTTGGCGTGGGTTTCGGGGCGGGCGCAGGCTCAGGCGCCGGTGCCGAGGCAATGCTGGCGACCTTGACCTTATCGGCTCCAACTTCCTTACGATTATCCAATGCAGCCAGTTTGCCGCCGTCTGCATTCGCGGAAAAATGCTGTGCCGCACTGGCAACATTGTTTACAAAACTGCCGAGCCCGCCATTGCCGGCTTCCAAAGCGACTTTGCCCGCGGCGGATACAATTTTTGATACATCGGGATCTTTGACTTTGTTGTTAATATCCTGGAGATTGGCCAGTGCCTTCAAGGCGCGCTTTCGCATTTCATCACCGAAACGCTTACCCTTGTTTTTGGCGTTGGCCAGCGCCTTGGCGCTCAGCTCCAGTTCAACGGCGTAACCGATGACCTGCATTTTTCGTTTTTCTTCCGGCGTTGCCTCCGGCCCGTGACGGATATCGCCCTGGGTTCTTTTAACGAATTTGAATTTGCTGCCCGCGGCGTGCTTGGAATCATTGACCAGTTTTTCGTTGGGTACGATATGGCAACCGTAACAGTTTTTGGCAAAGCCGTAGATGTTACCGGGATAGATCATCCCCAGCTTGCCCTGCTTGGCTTCCCGTTCCTTGCGATGGGCGGGCGCCTCGAATTTCTTTTTCACCCCCTTGCCGCCGAACTCGTTATGCACATCCAGCCAGTCCGCGCTGGGCCCGTGACAGGACTCACAGGATACACCCGATAACGGTCGCACGCGGCCTCGCATCTCGCCAACAGTGAAATGGCAACCGGCACACAGTTTGTCGCGCTTGATGTTGCGCTTTTTGATACCCATAGCCTTGGCGATTGCTTTGGCTTCTTTTTTGCGGGTAAGGGTTTTAAAAGTTTTAAAGTGCTTGCTCTTCTCCCAGATTTTCACCTGCTTTTCATGGCATTTGACACAAGCCTTGTAACTCTTGACCTTTTTATAGTCCCACTCAACCGCGTGGCTCTGGCAGGTAATAGTCAGTAAAACGACCCATAATCCGTGTAAGAGTAAATTGTGTTTATATTTTGCGATCATATTTCTGTATCCAGATTTATTATGCTTCCAGTGTGATATTGCCCTTGGGTACACAACAACAGGGTAAACAGTTGCCGGGCTCGTATTCGAATCCGGGCTGCCCCCCCGGATAATCGACGTCCCCGGCTAACAATGGCGTCATGCAACTGCCACAATTACCCATGCGGCAACCCGAAGGCAGCTCCACGCCTTTGTCCTCGGCAAATGCCAGCAGGTTTTCATGTTCCCCGGTCCATTCAAAGGTTTCCCCTTCCACCTGGAATTCCACTGCCGCCTTGACGGCTGTCGGCGCCGGTTTATGTTTCTTCGGCACGCTGGCAGGTCCAAACGCTTCCAGGTGAACATGCTTGTCGGGTACCCCCCATTCGCTCAAGCCGTCCGTGATCGATTTCATCATGGGTGGCGGACCACACATATAGAATTCAAAATTGCTAGACGGTAATACCTTCTTGAAAAGGTCAACCGATACCCGCTCCTGATAGTGATAATCGACACCCTGTTCATCAATATCCAGTGGGCGGCTGTAACACACGATTAGATGGACGTTGTCATGATTTTTGGCAATATTTTCCAAATGTTCTTTCATGGCGTGTTGTTCACTGTTGATGACGCCGTAAAAAAAGTAGATTTGCCGCTGCGATCCCATCTCAATCAGGGTGTTTAACATACTGAGCACGGGTGTGATTCCCACGCCGCCGGCGATCAGCACCGCATCCGTCTCACGGGTCACATCAAGGTAGAAATTGCCGGACGGCGCGCGCACATCGAGATAATCTCCCACTTTCAGTTGATCGTGAAAATAGTTGGAAGACACGCCCGGCGGCAAATCCGGTTTGTCTGGCGGCGCCGGCACGCGCTTGACGGAAATGCGGTAGTAGTCCTCGTGGTAACTGTCTGACAGAGAATAGCAACGTACGACGGACTTGGATTGGCCGG
>JASFOJ010000182.1:0-9441 GCA_050116575.1 Gammaproteobacteria bacterium
TAAAACTCGCATAGTGTCATAACTGCCTTTTATTAAACAAAAATTTTACGGAGCCGATTTTGCATTCTGCAACCGATACTACTACAATACGGCGTTCGATTTTATGGTCGTGGTCCGTTTTGGGTGGTCGGGCAATAGAACCAGAATCACGATCGAGAGTCAGATTCACCCATACATACATCAATCCATTGGAGGATATTTCGTGCCAGTCGTTCGAGTCAGAGATAACGAGCCATTTGATGTCGCGCTGCGCCGTTTCAAGCGTTCCTGCGAAAAAGCCGGCATTTTAACCGAAATTCGCCGTCGCGAATTTTATGAAAAACCCACCCAGGTTCGCAAACGCAAGCTTGCTGCCGCCGTTAAACGCCACATGAAGAAAGTTTCACGCGATTTGAACCGTCACCGGCGCCTTTACTAGTCCACCGCTGGCGTTTGTTATTTAGTCGCCGACTCACAATATAGCATCCTTCCCATGGCTGACAGTGAACTCAAAAACCGTATCGCCGACGATATGAAGGCGGCGATGCGTGCCAAGGAAAAAGATCGCCTGGGGGTGATCCGGCTGATCATGGCCGCCCTGAAGCAACGGGAAGTGGACGAGCGCATCGAGTTGGATGATACCCAGGTCCTGGCGGTGCTGGACAAGATGGTCAAACAACGGCGCGATTCCATCGAACAATACACCAACGCCGGCCGTGATGAACTGGCCGACAAAGAGCGCTTTGAGCTGGAGATCATCCAGCAATACATGCCTTCTGCCCTCAGTGAAGCGGAACTGGATACTATTATTAAAGAGGCTATCGCCGCGGTTGGTGCCAGCTCCATGAAAGATATGGGAAAAGTCATGGCGCAAATAAAGCCCAAGGTCCAGGGTCGCGCCGATATGGGGCAGGTCAGCCAGAAAGTTAAAGCGGCCATGGGCGCTTAATTAATGCGAGCCCGACAGGGAAGCTAAAGCCCCGTAACTCATTGCGCAAGCAGCGCTTTCCCCGCGCAACACACCTCCACTGTAACTCCTTATATTGATTGCAAGGCTTTTTTGGCGTGTCCGTTCTATGCCTTTAATATTGTTGTTCCCGGCTGACACCGCCCGCCAATGGCCGTACTATTAGCGCCATGGCCGGCCGCATTCCTTCACAATTTATCGATGAATTGCTCAACCGCGTGGATATCGTGGAAGTGATTGATTCGCGTGTTGCCCTCAGAAAAGCCGGCCGGGAATACACCGCCTGTTGTCCTTTTCACGATGAAAAAACTCCCTCTTTTACCGTGAGTCCCAACAAACAGTTCTATCACTGTTTCGGCTGTGGTGCCCATGGATCGGCCATCAGTTTTCTCATGGAATATGAACGCATGGAATTCGTGGATGCCGTGGAGGAGCTGGCGTCCATGGTCGGATTGAAGGTTCCCCGCGAAGCGGTGGCACAGGGGCGGCAACAAAGCAATGAAACCCGCGACCTGTACCACGTGCTGGAACTGGCCGGTGACTACTATCGCCGGCAGTTGCGAGAGCATGCCCAGTCGCCGCAGGCGGTGGCCTATTTAAAACAACGGGGATTGACCGGTGAAATAGCCGCGACCTTTAACCTGGGCTATGCGCCGCCGGGGTGGGATAACCTGCTCACTTACATGAACGGTAAAAACATCGGCATCAAACAATTGCTGGCAGCCGGGCTGGTGATCGCCAAGGACAACGGCGGCCATTACGACCGGTTTCGCAACCGCATTATGTTTCCCATTCGCGACCGCCGTGGCCGGGTTATCGCCTTCGGCGGCCGCGCGCTGGGTGACGATACCCCGAAATACCTTAATTCGCCGGAAACCAGTGTATTCCACAAGGGGCGGGAACTGTACGGTTTATATGAGGCGCGTAAAGCTGACCGGCAACTGAATCGGTTGCTGGTGGTGGAGGGTTACATGGACACGGTGTCACTGGCCCAGTTCGGTGTCCACAATGTGGTGGCGACCCTGGGGACGGCGACCACCAATGAGCACCTGGAAAAAATGTTTCGCATTGTACCCGAGGTGGTGTTCTGCTTCGATGGTGACCGGGCGGGACGCCAGGCCGCCTGGCGGGCGTTGGAAAACTCCCTCCCGTTGATGCACGAAGGCCGTCAGATAAAGTTTATATTTCTCCCCGAAGGCGAAGACCCCGATACCGTGATCCGCCGTGAGGGCGAATCCGGTTTTCAGCAGCGGTTGCAACAAGCCCAGGTATTTTCCAACTTTTTTTATGAAACATTGTCAAAGAACCTTGAACTCGGCACCATCGATGGACGGTCTATGCTGGTAGAAAAGGCAAAACCGTACTTGATGAAGATACCGGAAGGCATTTTCCGATACATGATGATCGATAAATTAGCTGAAATTAGTCATGTAGAATCGGAGAAATTGTCTACACTTATCTTTTCAGGCAGTAATAAATCAACAACAACCTATAAGAGAGCGAATCCAGGGAGACCCGGGCCGTCACCGGTTCGGCAGATGATTCGTCTATTGCTGGAGCAACCGTCGCTGGCTGAACTGGTGGAAGTCGGGGAGATCAAAGGGCTTGATCTGGCGGGGATACCGCTCTTCATTGAGTTGGTTGAAAATATCGCCATCAATCCCCATATTAATTGTGCGGGTATATTGGAAAGGTGGCGCGGATCAGAAAATGGTCGACATTTGGCCAAATTGGCCCAGCAACCCCTGAATATTTCAAATGACGGTATCAAGGAAGAATTCCTGGATATTCTTCAATGGTTTAAAAGTAAACGTCACAACCAACGTATCGAGGAATTATTGCAGAAATCGCAGCTTGGTACGTTAAGCGCAGAGGAAAAGCGTGAATTAAAAGCGGTATTGGCCGCTAAAATATAAGTAATGACGCTAAAGGAAAAGTCATTTATGCGAAAAGGCATATAAGCAATTGAAAACTTTGAATAGTTCGCGAAACTCCTACAACATAATGTATACTGCGCTGCTATCCTTAAAACAGGTCTGACTAAGATATATACGCATGGCTATGAATGTAGAACAGCAGTCTCAACTTAAACTTCTTATTGCCAAAGGCAAGGAACAGGGCTACCTCACCTATCGCGAGGTGAACGACCATTTGCCGAACGATATCGTTGATCCGGCGCAAATCGAAGACATCGTGAGCATGATCAACGATATGGGTATCGTGGTGCACGAAACTGCGCCGGATATGGACTCCATGGTGCTTGCTGAAAGCGATGTGGAGACCGATGAAGTAGCCGCCGAAGAGGCCGCTGCGGCATTGGCAAATGTCGATAACGAATTTGGCCGTACCACGGATCCGGTGCGCATGTATATGCGTGAGATGGGTACCGTGGAATTGCTGACCCGCGAAGGTGAAATTGAAATTGCCAAGCGCATCGAAGACGGTGTGAACCAGGTTTTTATTGCGCTGGCCCATTACCCCGGCACCGTTGGCAAATTGCTTGATGCTCACGAGGCCATTCAAAACGAACAAATGCGGCTGGCCGAAGTTATTGCCGGTTTTCGAGATGACGAAGATGACATGATCGTCAATCCCAACGTGGTTGCGCCCAATCCGGGTGACGACACGAATAAATATGCGGACGACGATAATGACGACAGCGATGATAGCAGCAGTTCGGAAGACGAAGGCCCCGATCCGGTGGAAGCCAAAAATCGTCTCGATGAAGTCAAAAAGCTGTTTGAAAAATACAACAAGCGGGTGGCTTCCAAGGGCCGTGACGACAAGAGCAAGGAAATGTACGAAGAGGTTTCCGATGCGTTTTGTCAGTTCAAACTGGTGCCCAAGTTTGCCGACAATCTGGTTAAGAGTCTGCGTGGGCTGATCGACCGCGTCCGCGAACATGAGCGCACGATAATGGATATCTGCGTTACCAAGGCAAAAATGCCGCGCAAAGTATTCATTTCCACGTTCCCGGACAACGAAACCGACGCCAAGTGGCTGAAACGCCAGATTGACGCGGGTGAAGAATATTCAGCCGTATTAAAAGAATACGAAGACGAAATCAGTCGCGCCCAGAACAAGCTCATCCAGATCCAGGAAGAAAGCGGCCTGACCATCGGCGAACTCAAAGAAATCAACCGCCGCATGTCCATTGGCGAAGCCAAGGCGCGCCGCGCCAAAAAGGAAATGGTGGAAGCCAACCTGCGACTGGTTATTTCCATCGCCAAGAAATACACCAACCGTGGATTGCAGTTCCTCGACCTGATCCAGGAAGGTAACATCGGCTTGATGAAAGCGGTGGACAAGTTTGAATATCGCCGCGGTTACAAGTTTTCAACCTATGCAACGTGGTGGATACGCCAGGCCATTACCCGGTCCATCGCCGACCAGGCCCGTACGATCCGTATCCCGGTGCATATGATTGAAACCATCAACAAGCTCAACCGCATTTCGCGGCAGATGCTGCAGGAAATGGGGCGTGAGCCGTTGCCGGAAGAGCTGGCCGAGCGCATGGAAATGCCGGAAGACAAGGTTCGCAAGGTCATGAAAATCGCCAAGGAACCCATTTCCATGGAAACGCCCATCGGAGATGACGAAGATTCCCGTCTCGGTGATTTCATCGAGGACGCGAATATCCTGTCGCCCATCAACTCGGCGACCTTCGAGGGATTGCGCGAAGCCACCCTGGCGGTGCTCGACAGCCTCACCGCGCGCGAAGCCAAAGTGCTGCGCATGCGTTTCGGTATCGATATGAACACCGATCATACGCTGGAAGAAGTGGGCAAACAGTTTGACGTTACCCGCGAACGCATCCGCCAGATCGAAGCCAAGGCGCTGCGCAAACTGCGCCACCCCAGCCGTTCCGATCCGTTGCGCAGTTTTATCGACGGTGAAAACTCGTCCTGAGCGTAAAACGGTAATCCAATGAAAAAGCCATGCCCTAAAAAGCATGGCTTTTTTATTCATAATCGCATGAATTGCTGGTAAAATTGCGCGTCACGGGCCTGTAGCTCCACTGCTCTCGGTCATCCATGGCCTTCGCAGTATAAGTCCATCCATGGACAAAAGTTGGTTTACGCCACAGGAGTTATTTGGCTGTCGTAAAATTATATGTTTTGGGCCTGTAGCTCAGTTGGTTAGAGCAGGGGACTCATCAAAAAGGTGCGTTCATGCCGAAAGGCATGAAATGAACGGGATGAATTCAGGGAAACCTTAGCAGCGCTGTTTAACGGTCTATGAATAACAGCGGCTGATGGCAATCCTGAGCCAAGCCGGAAGTACACTTCCGGAAGGTGCAGAGACTACCTGGGAACTGTTCTTTTTTATTATAAAATGAACGAGTGTTCTTAATAACAGGCAAGAGCGTCCCGCACCCTGGCAGTAGTCTTTCAGTCAGTTTAAAGGCGGCTGAGGGTGGTGAGATAGTCCACGCCCATCAGAAATGATGAGATACAGTGAATCCCTTGGTCGTAGGTTCGAGTCCTACCGGGCCCACCATCCATTTATTGAATGTTTCTAGTTGTGCACGGAACCATATTTTGAGCGTTTTGCTCAATTTATGGTTGTTCGTAAGCATATATGCAGCCAATATAGTCCGCTTACGGCCATTAGCGGAACCTCAAGATTTGACAAGAAATCACTTCTACCAAATAAAAAGCGGACGCTCAAACTAAGATCCGGTATCTAATCCAACTCGGAGAATTGAAATATTATCTAGTGCTAGATCTGCCCCAATCATTCACTTATTTGTTTCAAACGCCTATATAGACACATTTTCGTTAGATATTATCAAGATTTACGCTATCATTTTATACAACGATCATCTTTTGATAATGTGTATTATAAAAATATATAAGGATTTATTTTTTTGAGAGCTAAGCAAGAAACAACATATAAAACAATTACTTATATAAAAAATACTTTTTTTGCATTGTTTGCTGGCAAACATAAAACATTTTTTAAAAAAATCATAAATAAACTATCAACAAATATCTGTATCAGACGATGTACGCTTTTATGAGGAAATTAATTCCATTCGTATGGTTACGCTTACCAAAATTCTCAGCGTTGGTCTGCCGATGAAATTCAAAGAAAAACTGTTGCATTATCGATATGGGATATTCACCTTTTTGGTCTATTGGATAGTCCTTGTGGGTTTATACTCAATAGATATGCCAGAATTAACAGGTACCGGTGAAAGTAATATAATAATTTGGTTGTTTTTGTATCTGCTTATTCCTTATTTTATGCTGGTAGGTGGTTTCAATAATGCCAGTTTTTTTACCATAATCTTATTTTTGTCGCTGTACGGGGTCATTCTTGGGTTTGTTGCGCATATGATATATCTTGTTATTAAAAAACTTCGTTGATAATCCTATCAATAGTCAAATCATATTTGATTATCGTCATAAATAAATTGACAATTCACATATATTTAATATTATAAATTTATTGATGTAGTTTTTTCATGGTTATCGGTTGCCATCTTCACTTCCTCGTATTGAGCAACTTGATAATCGTATTAACGAAACTACTTTGATTTTGTTCATTACCCGAAGGTTGAGGTAATGCTAAGACTTTGTAGTTGCTTACTCCATGACGGAAATGGCAGCAGTACTTTTTCGTTCGGAGAAAGCCAGCAATGCACAAAGCTGATGCTTTATGTCAGATTTCTCAGTGGTCGTCGGTTCGGTTCTTAATATTTCTTTTCTTTCTAGCCCCCCTGTTTTTTTCCACCACAGTGCACGCGGGAACGTTCACGGTATTTGGCCCGAAAGGACTTTTAAAGGGCTCTGACCCCTTTAATTAGACCCCTTTAATTCATGACCCCTTTAATTCTTTGGATTGTCTCTGATTAAGAGTGTCCGTTAAACTGGGGGAGGTTCAACTTGACCCCTTTTCTCCTTTTCTGTGTATATATTTACTATTTAGATACGATCTCAAATTCCATATAACACATATTAAAAAGAGTTGTAATAATCGAAACAAGCGCAACGATTGATACTCCTATTGTATAATATATATACTCATCACCAAGAAAAGATAAAAAGATCATGAATGGGATAAAAATACCAAATATTAATAACCCATATTTAGCAAATAAAAATGTGTGATTTTCTTTCCATCTAAATCTACTGTTGCACCTTGGGCACGTAATAGTTTTGTTGGCGATAAAATTTGTATGTGGGTTTTTTGCTTCTGGCGGATAGAGGACTAATCCGCAATTTGGACATTTATATCTTGAAGGTAAAGTAAATGTCATTTCGTAAATCCTTTTATTTTGTTGTCTTACAGTCTTGCGTTGCCATATCAGAAGCTAAAGTAATTAATGGGCTTAATATCATAGATGTAGCCAATAAAAAACCGCCACCTGATATAGCTCCTAGGGTGATCATGCCAGCTGTTATAACGCTAAAAAATAACAAATATTTCCATTGTTTGGCGCCGCTGCATTCTTCAACTATAGTGGTAACAGTCTGTAGGTAGTTTAGCAAAGATACGGCTAAGTTAGCTTTTAATATTGCTCGTGCTCGCTCTGAACTAAAAAACCACCAAAAAAATTCAAATATAGCGTCAAACACCATCATACTGCCGTTCAATGAGTTATTGTCAAATCTGGTGTTCAGGCCACTTGAATCAGGCGGCGACCTGATCGGCTTTGGTTACCTCAACACCGTCTTTGAATTTTATACCTTCAATCACTTTGGCCAGGTAGTCAAACCCGCGCAATCGTCTCCAGTTCTTCTCAGCACACATACCTAACTTGAACAGCATGTGCAACATGCTAGCACGGGACAAACAGCCCTTGGAACGTTTGGTCCGATGACGTATTGTCCCGAACGTGGACTCAATCGGGTTCGTCGTGCGAATGCTTTGCCAATGCATCGCCGGAAAGTCATAAAAGGCCAGGAGCTCTTCTCGATCCTTCTGCAGACACTGTGTGGCTTTGGGGTACTTGGCCTCATAGGTTTGAATAAACAGATCAAACGCCTTGGTTGCCTCAACCTTGGTTTCTGCTTGCCAGATCTCGTGCAACGCGCGCTTGGCTTTTGCCTGCGTTGTCTTGGGCAAATAGTTCAGGACGTTGACGCTCTTGTGCATCCAGCACCGTTGTTGGCGGGTATCGCGGTAGACTTCCTCCAGTGCGCCCCAGAACCCCATGGCACCATCACCGATCGCCAATTCCGGCGCCTTCATACCGCGGGACTTGAGGTTGAGCAACACTTCGCGCCAGCTTTGCCTGGATTCTCTAACACCGTCTTCAATCGCCAGAAAATGCTTCTCACCGCGTTCATTGACGCCGATGATCACCAAGGCGCACAGCTTGTCTTGTTGCGAACGCAGACCACTGTAGACCCCATCCGCCCAGATATACACCCACCGGTCTTTATCCAAAGGCTGGTGGCACCATTGATCGTATTCCTGCCCCCAGTCCTGTTTCAGACGCGAGACGGTACTGGCAGACAAGCCCTGGGCTTGCGGTCCCACCAACACTTTCAAGGCCGCATCCATCTCACCGCTCGAGATGCCCTTAAGATACAGCCACGGCAGTGCGGCTTCCAAGGAAGCTGTTTTGCGCACATACGGTGGTACCAGAGCAGAGCGAAAGGTCACCGGCTCACCGTCCTTGGAACGCACCTTGGGAACCTTCACGCTCACCGGTCCTATCCCGGTCTGTATCTCACGTTCCGGCAAATAACCATTACGCACGACAGCGGCTTTACCATCGTCCGTACGACGCTCAGCGTACTGGGCCAGTAACGCCTGGACCTCCAATTCCACCGCCTGCTGGATCAATTTTTGTGCGCCGCTTCTTAGCAATTCCGTCAACGGATCTAATCCTGTGTCTCGATCTTTTAATTCAACAACGTTATGCTTACTCATGGTGGCGTATCCTCCTTAGGTTGTTTTGGTGTCGGCAAACAACAAATCAACCAGATACGCCGCCCTTTTTCAATGGCTCAAACACCAGATTCAGTTATAACTCCCGTTCAATCCCCCGCCAATCTTGAATGCCCCATCACCCGTTTGCGGATCAATTATTATGTAGCCAGAGCCAGTCCAGCCTGGAACTTGAATCGAATCAGTATGTGTCATAACTTCCTTGCCACGCATAAGAGCTTTTTTGATTTCTGTTAAAGTATTCTGGTCGTGATTTATCATAGGCAAAACATTCGACTGATTTTCTGATGTAATATGGAAAAGTTTTTGTCCTTGCGCTGCCGCCTTCATTATGGCCTTTACAGCAGATGTAGCATCTGGTTGCACATCACCAAATTTAAGAAATTGTTCTGGTATCAAATGTTCTAACGCGGATGACAACATCCCAACTTGAAAATTATAGGTAATTTTTTCGTTGATATTTTGACTGTCGACTTCACTAATTCGCAATATCGGTATGTCCATTGCGACACCGCCAGTGTGTAACATTCTAGGTACACCAAAAAAATATTCGACAGATGGTTCGTAACCAAATGTTCCATAGCCTGTCG
>JASFOJ010000183.1:0-9329 GCA_050116575.1 Gammaproteobacteria bacterium
AACGGTGTCGGATAATGTAAATCATTGGACTAATTTAAAATTATTCAGAACAAACCAAAATTCATTCGCCGCTAAGCAACGAAACCACATTATCAGTCAACACACATAATGCGGCGGCACTGTCGGCGTCTACTTTGACGCCTTGTAGGAGTGAACTTACATCGTCAGTTTTAATGTATGTTAATCGTGCGATGATATTATTGAGGACTTTATCCAATTTGCTCAGGCGCGGACTATCAGGATCCATGTAACATTGTGGTGCAAGTACGGCTGCCAGCCGGCCGGTCTCGAACACCGTTTGATATTGTTCCGGTGTAAGCGACGTAATATCGCTACTTGTCACCGAAGACAGCTTCCCGACTTTGATCCCAAGTTCTTGGAGCGGTTGTTTTCCGACACGGGTCATACCGTCCCTGAGACCCGTTTCCAGGACTTTTTGAATATCGGATTTAGACTTAGGCTGCGCGAAAAAACCACCGCGCTGGTCCAGTTTTAGCTTGGGTTTGGCTGACGGCGGCAGTGCCTCCCATTCATGGCTCACATCACTACCCCAATCCTGGTACGCACCGTCAACCCCCTGCCGCAGGTCAAACTCGTTGTGCATAGAGGGAACCAGCAGCACGGCCAGGACAATGATCGCGGCCGTCGCCAGACCACCACCGACAATCCCCGCGGGCGAACCAAACAACCGACCCAGCAAACTGGGCGATGACTTTTGTTGTGCTTGTTGCCGTTGAGCGGCTGGCGAAGGTTTTGGCGCGGTCCCAGCAACTGCGTCCGTTGCCTGCTGTTCCTCCATGTACGCCAGCGCGTCCACGCAACGCATCCAGCTCTCATAGACCGCCGGACTATTGGCAATGTAACTCAATACCTGGGCACGCCGGGTGCTGTCCAGTCGGTTTTCGTAAAACGCGGCGAGGTCTTCATCGGTGGGCTCGGCGCCCACCATGCTGTTACGGTCGCCCTGGCGGATCTGCAGAGCCAGTTGCGCCGCAGCGGCATTGCGCCGTTCGTCGGATTGTGGGTCGGTTGAAGCCATAAAATCGTTACCTGCTCGAGGGGGCTGTTCTGCTGACTATATTAGACGGACATGTCCACAAACCGGATAGCCAGGCGCGACTCAGGCCGTTTCCAGACACAGTTCACGAACCTCCTCCATATCGAAGCCAACTTCTTGAAAAGCCAAGTTTATTTTACCCAGCGCCCGTTTGAGGATGCGGCCCGGCAAATGCTCCTGCATCCCCAGAGCCTTGGCGGCGGCGGACTTTTTCATGCCGTCCTGGTAAATCATGCGCAGTAACACCCGCTCCTCGTCGGTCAGGTCGATTTTTTGCTGCAGCGATTGCAGTATGTGTACATGATTGCCTGCCATTTTGCCGGCAGAGCTCATGGCAACGTCACCAAAATGGTCTTGATTAACCGGGTTTGCGAATAAGCCGGATAGCATCAGCAACAGGTCGCCAAAGGCGTTTTCCGTCAATTCGTCGTCCGGGGTTTGTTCGTGGGCAATGTGATGACTGGGATCGTAATCCGGGTCGTCACTGTCGTTTTTGGTTTCCAGCATGATCTCCCGATTGGAATCACCACACCACGGCAGGCGCGCCTTGACGGTGGTAATAATATGTTGAATAAAACCGGGCTCGCGCAGGGTTTGGCCACTGAGGTGATCGATAACACTCTGAATCATTTGGCGTTCCAGGCACACCAGCTTCCAGACCTGCACCCAAAGCTCACCCTGGCGTTTTAACCATTCCGGTGGCCGCGGCCGCCCGAACCGTTTACGGGAAAACTCTTCGAGATAGTTGGCGGTAACGGTATGTAGAAAGGTTTCCGGCTTACAGTTGCCTTTAAACGATGACAGCTTGTCCCAGTTGTCCGCCGACAATTGCTCGATGACGTAACTACTGGCTTCTTCGGCAAGTCCACCGGCGCCAAAACGCCGGGCCGCCAACTGATCCAGTTTTTGCAGCCAGCCGGATTGGAACACCAAGGACTGCCAGTCGACCTCTGAAGTCACAACGGATACCCACC
Source organism: Gammaproteobacteria bacterium (assembly GCA_050116575.1). Taxonomy (GTDB): domain Bacteria; phylum Pseudomonadota; class Gammaproteobacteria; order SZUA-152; family SZUA-152; genus JAKEGK01. Next base: position 2,032 of record JASFOJ010000183.1, read on the forward strand.
TGCTTGGATACTGGATTTGATGGCGATGACAATCGGATCAAATCTGATTATTGGAATTATTAGGAGGCCGCTAACCCTGGCCTCATTCGCAGGGGATAATGGTACTAATTTGCACTGGAAGTCACAAGTTCCATACTGGTGCGGGCCTTGGGTATACGCCGGCTGTTTATCAGGCGCTCAAGTTTGCGAACGTAAGGGGAACCTAACGAAAAACTTTTACCTCTCAATGCCTTGAAATCGTCGTTGATCTCCTTGAAGGCGTAAGCCTGCACATAGTCCCGGCCAAACGGCGGCGTCACCCGGGAAAGGTCCTTAAATGCCAGCAATTGGTTGGCCTTGACGGGGTTGAGTTCGGAGGGCTCATAGGGATACAGCACGTTAATTGTGCCATGGGGGTCAATGTCAATTAACAGTATGTGGGCTTTTTCCGAACTTTGCAGAGCGAAACCCACTAGCTCTCCTTCTACGGCGGTGCTGCCCTTGCCGCTGCCATAGAGTTCCAGGTTGATAGTAAAATCCTGACGGAACGGACCGGCCACCAGTTGATGAATCCAGGCCTGATGCCGGATATTGTCAATGATCTCATTAACCGAGGGTTTATTAAGACGCACAATTAAATCACCAGCCTGGCTGATGAACAACACATCAGCGCCATCTTTACGTACTTCCAGTCCCCGGTCGGATACCAGGTTAACGTTTTTTAATTGCCCGGCCTGCCTGATCACCTGCTTGAGCTGACCGTCGATGACCACCGGCAGCACCGTGGTATCCTCGCTAGCCGTGTTCGTAGTTGCCGGGGCATCCTGCGGCGTTTTGCCGTTATTTGCGGTTTTGGGGGGCTTGGCGTCTGGAGTGACGGGTTTATTGTTTGCCGTCTTGACGGGTTTCGTAGTGGGTTCGACCGGTTTTGGTTTAACAGCAGGCGATTCAGCCGGTGCCGGAGTAGCTGTGCTTTGCATCGCTGGACCTGAGCCGCTGTCTGGTTTCTCCGCTGGTTTATCATTCGTCGGTTTCTCACCGCCAGCATCACCGAAAATCCCACGGCTTGCCAGATGACGGGTGTCCTCCGCCAGTGAAGGCAAACCATGCGGCGTATGATCGAAACCCCGGACACGCATTTTGTCGCGCACGGTTTTTTTCAGCTCGGCATACGTCACCGTGCCATCGCCATCAATGTCGGCATTGATGTCGTTATTGAGCGCCTTGAGCAAGGTATCCGAAAAAGCACCGTGCGCCTGGCCATCGATGGTGGGAAACACTTCAACCATATCGGGGGGTATATCCTGCGCCGGTTCGTGTTCACCGCTGGCCGACAGGTAATAAATATTCTTGTAAGGATAAGTGTTACCCACATCGGATTCCGCGCTGGACCAGTCCCCACCACCGGAAAAATCCAGTTCATCACCGAAAGCGCGCGCCGGTAATATATCGTAGGCGCTGAGAAAACGTTTTTTCAACCGATGTTTGCCGAATACACCACGCACAGTATTACCGGAATAACAGGCATCGATGGCAACAAACACATGACGCTGGCCTTCATCCAGTTTGGTCAATATGGGACGCAAATCATTTTTTCCAACCACCAGTTTTTTGACCAATTGCTCCATGGTCTTCACGCCTTTTATATCAATGGGTATAAACGCCCCTGACGTGGTCGGCAGCGGGGTGTGCAGATCCCGGTCACTAGCGCTGGTGCCATGACCACTCAAATAAATAAACACCTGGTCGCCGGGGTTTGTTTGGTCGTATAACTTGTTAATTGCCGCCAGGATATTTTTCTTGGTGCCCTGCTCGTTCAGCAGGATATTTATATTCTTGTTTTTGAATCCCCAACGTTCGGTCAGTACTTTTTGCATCTCCGTCACATCGTTAACAGGACCGGACAGGGGCTTGATGTAATAATCGGCAACTCCAACCAGCAATGCATGTTTAGCAGCGCCGGCCACGTTGACCGTTGCCAGCAGCAACAGGCAAATTTGCACAAGAGATGTTAGAAATGTTCGCATGATATTTTTCCGCAACGTTGACTATGCTTACATAGCTTTACCTACACACCGTTAAATGTGTAGAAAACTGCGCGACAGCCATTGAAAAGCGCCTCCGGACTGCTGCTGTAACTTATCCAGGCTGGCCTGAAAATCGGTCACCGGTACCTGGAAGGTTGCCCCCTCCTGGCATACGTCCGGCACCTCGCCGGTTATGCTGTTTAGCTCATCCCTCTGCTGGTCGCTTTTCATCGCAACGGCATAAAACCATTCCTTACCGGTATTTTCATCAAGACCGATCACCATATGGTTACCAGCGGAATCCTGTGGCAGTTGAATTTCCTCGCCGCTGTAAACGTGGGAATTGACCGGACCCAGTGCATTACACTCATTGGGAAACAGGCGAATAAGCTTGCCGTTTTCGGAGTGAGAGAACAGATAGACCTCGACATCCTCCAGCACTGTAACACGAAGTGCAAAACAATCAGTGTTAGTCAATTCATCCTGATCACCCAGGGTTTTGATACCCTGCCCCCAGGGATCGCGGGTTGCGCAGTTGGTAGACTCACCGGGCGCCACCAATTCAAAGGTATCCATCAACGCCACAGGCGCCTGGCCGGCACCGTCCTCTGCGGGTGTAGTAGCATCCTGTACTTCAGTTTCGGCGATTACCGCCGGCGCGGCTTCTTGTTCAACGGTATCAATGGCTGGATTTTCCAGCGATGGTGCGTCGCTGGTTGGACTGTCGGCTGGAGCCTCGGATACCACGTTGGCAGACGGATCGCCGGTTAGCGGCGCTTTATTGCCCAGCATAATGGCGACCGGAATTACCGCAACAGCCGCCACCACACCGGTAATTATAAACTTTACATCCATAACTCCACCTAGAGATCCATGTCAGATTTTGGTTAGCCTGCTTCTAGTTATTGTCATCGCTATTTGTTATTTTAGCGAGCATCAATCATCCAGCTGTACTTCGATCCGGCGGTTTAACAGATACACGTCTTCGGATTCGCCTTCGTACAATGGGTCTTTCTCGCCGAAACCCACCACTTTCAGGCGTCCCTTGAGGTCGGGATTTTTGGCGACCAGTGCTTCGTAGATGGCTTCCGCCCTTTTCTCTGACAAAGCCAGGTTGTACTGTTCTGTGCCCCGCGCATCGGAATGACCCACCAGGGTAATATGTTTACCTTCGAACGATTTATCGCCCAGCGCCTTGGCCAACACTTCGATGCTGTCCTTGGAGGCGTCCACAACATCCGTACTGTCGAACTTAAAGTTGATGTTGACGTTAATGTTCGGCTTGGTATCCAGCTTAAATAGTTTGATGGAGCGGTTGTTCAGTGCTCCGGTTACCTGGGCCACGGTTAACGGTTCTTCCGTGCGTTTTGTATCAAGTTCGATGGCCAGCTTGGTAATCCATTCCGGCGTATGGGAATGCATTTTACGAGCCTGGTGCAACAACGTTAGCGGTTCGGCAATTTTCCCGTCTTTGGCCTGCACCTGAGCATAGCGGGCAATCGCCAATGCTCGTTGGTCGTCGTTTTTGGCGTAACGCCGCGCGTCTTCAAAAGCCGAGGCGGCGCCGGGAAGGTTACCCATTTGCATCTCCGCCTGACCGAGCAGGTACCAGTTGTCGAACTTATTGCATTCGGCGACGGATTTGGAAAGCCATTGTTGGGCTTCGGTCCAGTTGGCCTGTTTGCCGGCTGCAACGCCTTTTTTGAAATGTTCCTGGGCGACGCCACAATCCGCGGCAAACACTTGAGCATGAAGCAGGAACGCTCCAATGATTGATACTGCAATCGCGACTTTTGTGTGTGCCATGAGATCCTCCAAAGTATATTTTTCGTATGACTCGTATCTGATAGTGTTACCAGAGTTTGTCTCTGGCTCTGTGTTTGTTACCGGGTTTAGACGGCCACGCCGGCAATTTACGACAGGTCTGGCGACGAATTTCGTCAGATTCCGCTCATACCGCTGCCACTTATTTTCTTTGATTTTTAGTAAGTTATATCGTTTTTCAGCTCAGCACCCGCAGCTGCGCCAGACATTGTACCACCGGGCTTTTTCTCCACGGTTATTATCGACCAGAATCCGCCGTTTCCCAAGGTCTCAGCGCAAATCAACGGCGATGGGAAAATCCTGGATCGTCGCCGGCTTGCTGGTGGTGGGTGTCTGCTTGTTATGGGTCAGTTCCTTCACCCGGTTGGCGATATACGCATCCAGGGTGTTAATGGTAATCCGGTTATTGTTAAACAAATCCGCCTTGCCGGACAAACCTTCCACCAGCGCCTTGGTAAAGGCGCCGTTGTGCCAGGAGGGGTTTTCCAGCGAATATTGTTTTCCCGTGGATGAGGCAAAAACCACGACCCCGTTTTCGGCACTGGTCAGATCCATCACTACACCGTTAACGTCAGCAACGCCGCGCCTCGTCGTGGACCCCATCACATTTCCAGAGTGACAGGTATCGACAAAAAATACGCTCTTGCCGGGTAAATTGGTGATAGTCTGTTTAATGGCATGGTAGGTCACGCCGGTGGTTTTTATACGTTCAATATCGGTATTGGCAGGCAGAAAATAATATTCACCATTACGGTCGTTAACACCGTGTCCCGCCAGAAACAGCATGGCAACATCACGCGCGGTCACCTCATCTTGCAGCCAGCTCAGGCCGTCCAGCATCTGGTCACGGGTGGCATCGGGAATCAATTTAACTTCCACGGACCGGTAAAGCGTGCCCTGTTGTTTTTTTATAATATTGGCAAAATCCCTGGCATCTTTGGACGCAAAGGCCAGTTTAATATCCGTGTCATTGTAGTTCGATATCCCGATCGCCAGCACGTATAACTTGGGTTTGAGCAAATCCATGCCGGCGCTTTTGGTACCGGACCACGCGAAATGGACTGTCGCCGGTTCGGAAACCGAGTGTTCCCCTTCGGCAATGACAGTCAGTGTCACATCCCGTTTGGGCAGCGTCACATCCAGGGTTTTAACGTTAGACTTCGTTTTCTTGGCCCGCACCAGGCCGCGCCCCTTTGATACCGGCCGTCCGTCCAACAACACGCGCACGTCCTTGAGTTTGTTATCCGGCTTGTCCGTTACTTCATAGACCAGGCGGATGTTTTCTGATTGAAAGGTTTCGCTGGGCCCGTGGGACAGTATCGTCACCACCGGTGGCAAGGTTTGCGTGGCCGGTTTGGGAGGGGGCTGTGTTGCCGTCTGTATTCCCGATTGTATTGCCGGCTTTGTCGCGGGTTTGACCTCCGGTTGCGGTTTATCGTTCTTCGGCGCTTGCAGCGTCAGGGCGCCACCATCAAACAATACCTTGGCCAGCAAATCGTGATCGTAATATTGCTGCCGGAAACGATTGATAGCAAAAAAGTCGGGCTTGTTGTCAAACGACTGTGTCATTTTCCAACCGATATACGATTCGGCCCCCGGCGACGCGTTAAAAAAACCTTCCGGGGTCCACGCCACCCACGACTGGTCACGCTTGTCGATGTATAGCGCCAACCGTTCCCGGCCGGTATGAATGTCATACCATCGCACCGTGCCATCGGAAAATGCGCCTATGGCAAAACGGGCATCGTTGGTCAAATTGACCGCCCACGCCGTGCCCGGTGTGGCCCGTGCCCATACTTTGGTACCATCCGGTTTGTAGTACCGCAATGACCAGTCAGCCCCCACCAGCACATAACCCGACGGCGCATTGATGACATGACTGTGGACGCGTTCACCCTTGGCAAGGTCGACGGACTTGCCGTTAATCTGAAGTCCCTGACCGTTTGCCGGGTACCGGACGCTGACATCAGCCTGACCGGTCACGGGCTGCGTCCAGTGTGTGTCACCGCCGCCGGATTCCTGCAACGTTAACTGGTCCAGATCGAATAGCCAGTACTGTTGCGCACGCGGTGCCTGCGGCAGCAATAATTGTTTATCGGTTTTTGAAAAGCGAATGCTTCCCTGACTTTCCCTGAAATCAACCGCGCTGGCCCGTTGGGCGTAACGCGCCTTGCCCTTGGCATCGTAACTGCCAAAAGACGGATCAAGGGTGGCGAACAGCATACTGCCGTCCGGCGTGGTGAGAATCCGGCTGATGGTATTGGTACCGGCCCGCGATGCGGTGCGCCGGCCCTTGCCTGCCTCGGCCCAACGAATGATGACAGTGCCCTGCCCTGCATCGAAACTGCCTCCTGCATACAAAAACACGCCATCGCGGGACCAGGCAACTTCACTGAGATTACCGTTATTGACCTTGCGAACATCGGGCAGATATTGCGTGGACAGATCCCCGGCGCTCAGCACTTCGATATTGGGCGAGTCCTGGAAACCGACGGCGATCAGCGCACCGGTGGGCGAGTACCTTACCGAATACGGTCTGGAACCCCCTTGTGGCTGCTGCTTGCCGATCAGTTTGAATGACTTGTTGTATTGCCTGATGTAGCCGTCAAAACTGGCGCTAGCCAGCGTGCTCGAGGGGGCAAAATCCAGCGCATAGACATCACCCTTGTAATCGGAATCCCTGAGTACCACGTCCCAGCTTTTGGTGGAAAACACCACGATGCCCTTGCCGCCCGTCATGCCGGCCGCCAGAAAACGGCCGTCGGCGGAGAACCGCAACGCCGTTATGGTATCGCTCAACCCGGGAACGGTTTTCTTTAATCGTCCGCTTTTACGGTCGAACACATAAATATAAAAATGCCTGAAATCTGGTGTCGTGGAGCCGGCCACGGCAATCAGGTTGGAAGCGCTGTGAATATCCAGCGCGAACAATTTGGCCTGGCGATTTTTGTAGGCAGGCAAATGTAAGGTTTTATACAACGAGCCATCGGACCCGGACCACACTTTGACGGTACCGTCTTCGGAGGCGGTATAAACCACGCCACTGGCGTCGTCAAACGCCATATCCCGAATAGCGGCGTTATGCATGGGGGGATCGAGCACCAGATCCAGCCGATCCTGGCCCGCCCATGCAAAACTCGATAAAAAAATCGTAATTAGTGCCGATAATACTCTATTCATAGCTGCGATCTGTTTGCCGGTGAATGATGGCCAGTTAGAAGGACATAGGGCAAGATTCGAACCAATGCCAGTACGGTCACATTTTGCGAAGCAAACGGCGTTGAATATTGGCGCCTTGTCCCACTAACCCTTTTAATGTCATTCATTGTCAGTAACCGAGCGCAAGCTGTGCATCTGTAAGGGGCAAGTTTGATTTATGGTCTATACTTGCCTGTTAGCAAATTAAAGTCCATATACAAAGCAAAAATATAGACCATATATGTGCGTAACGCCGATACAAATTGACTG